>CAZMLD010000027.1:0-12819 GCA_964566975.1 uncultured Thiotrichaceae bacterium
GACTAAAAATCTCGATTTTTCGCTACGGTTTCCATTCTCGGACAAGCTCCTAGTAATAACGCAGCATAGAGCCGATAAACATGACAAAAAAAGAAACCCATTTTGGTTATAAAACGGTAAATGAAAAGGCAAAAGAGGGTTTAGTTGCCGGCGTGTTCGATTCTGTTGCCAGTAAGTATGACATCATGAATGATGTCATGTCATTTGGTGTGCATCGTATCTGGAAAAAAATTGCCATGCAGCACACCGGCTTAAAGGCGGGAGACAAGGCGCTGGATGTGGCCGGTGGCACGGGTGATCTCACCATGCAAATGTCGCGACAAGTAGGGGTAACAGGAAAAATAACCATCTCAGATATTAATGCCGCGATGCTGGAAGAGGGGCGTAAACGCCTGCTGGATAAAGGTTACGCCGCTAATATTGATTTTACCCTCGCCAACGCGGAAGACCTGCCCTTTGACGACAACAGTTTTCACTGCATTAGCATTGCTTTTGGTTTGCGTAATGTCACGCACCAGGATAAAGCCCTGCAATCCATGTACCGTGTACTTAAGCCCGGTGGTCGCTTGCTGATTCTTGAATTCTCCAAACCTGTGGTACCTGTTCTGGATAAAGTTTATGATTTTTATTCGTTTAACATACTGCCAAAAATGGGCGGCTTGATTGCGGGTGATGAAGACAGTTACCGTTATCTTGCAGAATCAATCCGTATGCATCCCAACCAGGAAACATTAAAGCAAATGATGTGCGATGCTGGTTTTGAGCGTTGTACCTACCATAATATGACGGGTGGCATCGTGGCGTTGCATAAAGGTTTTAAACTGTGAACAGTATCATAGCCAAACCGCATGTTAATTTTTGAGCAGGCGGTTAATCGTTATTTAGCACTGGACCCTGAACTACTGGCTAAACTGGCGGTATTTAACGGCAAGGTGATAAAAATAGAAATAACCGGCATCAATAAAGAGCTGTATGTCTTTCCCAGTGATCGCGGTATGCAGTTTTGCACAACATCTGAAGCCGCGGCTGATACGGTCTTACGTGGTAGCCCTCTGTCACTGTTTAAAATGGGTCTGGTGTCTAATGCTGCCAGCATGTTGCTGCAGGGTGAAGTTGAAATTAGTGGCGATACTCGCCTCGGTCATCAGTTTAAAAATGTGATGACGCAAATGGATATTGACTGGTCAGCGCCGTTGGCAAAACTGGTGGGAGACGGGCTAGCCAACGAACTTCAGCAAACAGGCAAGCGTGTTGGCGAGTGGAGCAAGGCTGCGTTGTTATCTTTTTCATCCAGTGTGAGTGAATATTTACAGGAAGAAAGCCGTGATGTGGTAACCGAGGCAGAGCTTGCTGACTTTAATGATGCCATTGACCAGCTAAGAGATGATGCCGATCGTTTGCAGGCAAAAATAAAACTGTTATCAAATAATAACCACCAGTCATAAACAACCATGCCAATATTATCACCAGGTCAATTTTTTCGAATGCTGCGTATTAACTGGGTGTTAATGTCGCATGGGCTGGATGATATTGTTTTTACCACCCATATGTTTCGTCCGTTTCGTTTTGTTATCTATGCCTTTCCGTGGAACTGGTTTCGCCGTAAACGTAAGCCACGTGGCGTGCGAATGCGTGAAGCACTGGAAGATCTGGGGCCCGTGTTTATAAAATTTGGTCAAATGCTGTCAACCAGGCGCGACTTGCTGGCGGATGATATCGCTGATGAATTACAACGCTTACAGGATGACGTGCCGCCATTTCCGGGGAAAATGGCAAAAAACATCATCGAAAAAGCATTTGATAAATCAGTAGAGGAACTGTTTGATCGCTTTGACGAGCAGCCACTGGCTTCGGCATCGGTCGCGCAGGTTCATGCCGCAGTGTTAAAAACCGGTGAAGATGTGGTGGTAAAAGTATTGCGCCCAGATATATTGCCGGTTATTAAACGTGACATCTCATTGCTTTATATCATTGCTGAACTGGCGGCGAGATACTCATCACAGCTGCGACGATTGCGCCCAGTTGAAGTTGTGGCTGAATATGAAAAAACCATCATTGATGAATTAGACTTGATGCGCGAAGCGGCAAATGCCAGCCAGCTGCGGCGAAATTTTGAAGGCTCCAGTGATTTATATGTACCGGAAATTCACTGGGATTTTGTCCGCAAAGATGCCATGGTAATGGAAAGAATCTATGGCACACCAATACGGGATATAGAAACCCTGCAGCAACAAGGCACCGATATGGAACGGCTGGCAGCCATGGGCGTAGAAATATTTTTTACCCAGGTGTTTAGCCATAATTTTTTTCATGCCGATATGCATCCGGGTAATATTTTTGTCGATACGGAAAAACCCAGACAACCAAAATATATTGCGGTTGATTTTGGCATTATGGGCACCCTGAGTCAGACAGACAAACGTTATCTGGCAGAAAATTTCCTCGCATTCTTTCAGCGTGACTATTATAAAGTCGCCAAGTTGCATGTCGAGTCTGGCTGGGTACCCGCAACGACACGGGTGGATGAATTTGAGTCGGCCATTCGCAGTGTGTGTGAACCTATATTTGAAAAACCACTAAAAGAGATTTCATTTGGTCAGCTATTATTACGTCTGTTTCAAACAGCGCGACGTTTTAACATGGAAGTGCAGCCACAACTGGTATTGTTGCAGAAAACTTTATTAAACATTGAGGGTTTAGGGCGACAGTTATACCCGGATTTGGATTTATGGAAAACAGCAAAACCCTTTTTAGAGCGCTGGATGGAAGAGCAAATTGGTGCGCCTGCGCTGTTACGTAATCTCAAAGATGATCTGCCTTATCTGCTTGAGAAAATGCCAGAAATGCCGAATCTGGTATATAAAAGTCTGAAAGCGCATGCTGATGGTGAGTACCATTTAAAACAAATTGATGAAATGAAAAAAATCAGCCAGCAGCTTAATCAAAATAACCAACGCAGTCTCACGGTTATTATCGGTGCTAGTTTGTTTGTGGCGGCTTCAATTATCTACTCACTTGCTGAGTCAGCGCCGGTATATGGTGCGCCGCTGTTGTCGTGGATTGCTGGCAGCACAGGGTTTTTATTTATCGTCTATGGGCTTAGAAGATAGCGGGTGTTAGCGGAAAAAACCATGGCATGCTACAGATAGAGCTGCTCCCTATGACTAAGATAAAAAGCTATCTGTTGTTTTTTTTTGGATGCCTGCTTTTAAGTAAGAGCGTTTTTGCTGTTGATCCTGAGCTGAACTGGAAGACCATAGAAAATAAAAACTTTTATGTGCATTATGCACAGGGTAACAAGGCCATTGCAGAGCGAGTAATGGCGATAGCCGAAGCGGCACATTTACGTTTAACCGTCGAGTTAAACTGGACACCCAAAGACAGAACCCATCTTGTACTCAGCGATGAAACCGATCAGCCGAACGGTTTTGCTTCTCCGCTTTTTTTTAATTACAGCGTCATATTTTTAGCCCCGCCGACCAGCGTTAATACACTGGAAGACTTTGATGACTGGCTGACCACGCTTATTGTGCATGAATACACGCATATTATTCATTTAGATAAAAGTGCTGGCGCACCCGCGAAACTACGTCATGTATTTGGCCGATTTTTTCTTTTATTTCCTAACCTGTTTCAACCTTCATGGATAACAGAAGGTCTGGCGACATACAAAGAAACCGATTTCGAGCATGGTACCGGACGTGGGCAAAGTGCAATGGCTGCTTCAATGATGCGCATGGAAGTGTTACAGGGCGTGCAGCCGATTTCACATGTTAATTTGCCAGTGGCTACTTGGCCAGCAGGGTCTACGCGGTATTTATATGGTGTTTATTTTATGCGGTTTATCGGCGAGGTTTATGGTGCGGATAAACGGCAGCAATGGATTGAAGAATACAGTGATAATCTACTGCCGTTTTTAATTAATACAACGGCAAACAAAGTACTAGGCAACAATCTAACCGTAATATGGGCAGAGTATGAGCTATGGTTAAATGATAAGTTTTTACCGCAGATAGACGCGATTACAGCCAGAGGAATTAAAGCGGGTAAGCAGCTCTCCGAAAGCGCATATAGAACAAACACAGTTCGTGCGATAAAAAATAAAAAGGGCGTTCAAGTTTATTACGTGCAAAATAATGGTTATAAACGTGCCAGCCTGATACACATTGATGAAACAGGTAAAAGGCGAGAGTTAATTGAGTTAAATGGTGCGGCACAACTGGATTTACATGCCAGCGCAGGAATATTATTGACTCAAAATGAGTTTTGTAATAATTACACAATGTACAGTGATATTTTTTTGTTTGATACCGACTCGAACGAATTAAAGCGATTAACGCAATGTGGCCGCTATTTATTTGCCAGCTGGTTTCCCGATGGTAAACAAATCGTTGCGGTGCAGCATAATGCCGGTAAATTTGAATTGCAGTTACTGGATGAAACGGCGCAGCTAAAGACCGTTTTATGGCAGGCAAATAACCATGAAATTATTGCTCAGATTGATGTCTCAGCAGATGGTAAGCAGCTGGTCGCATCGGTATGGCGTAAAGGCTATGGCTGGAATATTGAGTTATTTGATATAGAAAGTCGACGATGGAAAAATGTTACTCGAGGAACAAACATTGCTGCATACCCGCAGTTTACAGCAGCGGGCGACATCATGTTTAGTATGGAAGCCAATAATGTGTACAATCTTTATCGTTATCACATGAGCACAGGGAAAGTCGAGCAGCTGAGCAATGTTTTAGGTGGTGCTTTTCAGTCGAGCCAGGCGGTGGTGGGCGGAGCCATTTATTATTCAGGATACAGTGCACAAGGTTTTGCGATATATAAAATGCAGCCTGAAAGTATGCCGGTGAGTGGTGATGATGTAACTAGGCTGGCCGAAGCGCAGCTTATCAGCGAAGCCTTTGTATTTTCGGATGATCGCCTGCAACTTGTTGACTACAATGTAACAACACATGAGCAACGTAAGTATTCAGCCTGGTCCAGCCTGACACCACGCTGGTGGTTTCCCGACTTTGAGTTTAGCGAGCAGCGCTCTCGCCTCGGCCTGTCAACAGGTGGTGCCGATGCTCTGGGTATACATCAGTACTTGTTTAGCGTCGCGCATGATACGCAGCTGGATGAAACCACAGCTCGTTTGGCTTATGCCTATGCCGAGCGTTTATTTTTTTCCTGGGCAAGGATCAATGACGTATACCTGGACAATGCTGGCGCGGTGAGTCGAGTGACGCGGCGTGATGTTGCCAGCTTAACCCTGGCCTATCAGCGCAGACTGGTTCAGAAACAATCTAATTTATTATTCAGCATTATTTCTGACCATAGTGCTGACAGAAAACGGGTTGACAATGCACAACCATGGGCTGGTGTTAGCGATCATATACTGGGTATCGCCTGGTTGTCTAATTCTGCCGATGTCAATCCTTTATCCATTAGTCTGATTGACGGGCACAGCCTGCGACTGGTCGCTGAAGACAGCAGTTTGCTCAACTCGGATTTTAGTGGTCAGGTGTATACCTTTGACTGGCAGCAGTATATTCGCATCGGTAAAGAAAGCGTTATTGCCTTGCGCTTTTTGCAGGGTTGGGGCGTTGGCTCGCCACAGTTATTTCGATTAGGTGGTGAAGGCTTTAGCCAGAATGCACTGGATTTATTGTTAAGTGGCGCGGGCAGTGAAGGCGTGTTTGATCGACGCAGTTATGCCTTACGTGGTTATAGAGAGGGTTTGCCGCAACTACGAGGTCGGCGGGTGCAGCTATTATCTGGGGAATGGCGATTTCCTTTACAGCGAATCGAACGCGGCATAATGGCGCCACCAGTGGGCATCATGCAGTGGTTTGCAACGCTTTTTGTCGAAACGGGTACAGCGTATCAGCATTCACCAGAAACTTATTACAGCAGCGCCGGGTTTGAAATCAGCGCAGACATTAATTTGTACTACGGGGTATTGTTGCGTGCGCGTTTAGGTTATGCACATGGCTTTGATCATGATATTGGTGATGATCGCTTATACCTTAAAATTGGCAGCAGTTTTTAAGATATTTCTGATTCAGTTTCAGTAAACACTCGCTCTGGCTGAGAAATCCGTCTTTAACTTGTTGAGCATTTGTTAACAAAACCTTGCATTCATTCAGGGGTATTTGTGTTAGTCTTTTTTATTTCTTATGAAGCGACTACGGCTGTTTAAGTCATCGTTATCTGATGGCTTGAGTACTGTGTTCGTTTACTTTTGACCTGCATTATCAGTAGACCCATTTATGACCAGACCACCTATGAGCAAGCCGATAACAGCAGATGCCAGTGACCCTGCTTTTCAACAGATCATTAAGCAGGCTGCTGAGGTCGATGTTTCCCATATCTTAAACGAATTAAATGATGCCCAACGGCAGGCTGTCACCGCACAACCCGAACATATGCTAATACTGGCAGGTGCTGGCAGTGGCAAAACCCGTGTGCTGGTTCACCGTATCGCTTGGCTTAATCAGGTCGAAAGCATTTCGCCCTATCATATTTTTGCGGTTACATTTACCAATAAAGCGGCGGCTGAAATGCGCCAGCGTGTGGAAAAACTGCAAGGACTACCGGTCTCTGGCATGTGGGTGGGAACTTTTCACGGGCTGGCACATCGTTTATTACGCAACCATTGGGCTGACGCAAAGCTACCACAAGGCTTTCAGATTCTGGATTCCGACGACCAGTATCGTATGTTGCGTCGCATCTTAAAGTCGCTGCAATTAGATGAAAGTAAATGGCCGCCAAAACAGGCGCAGGCATTTATTAATGCACGTAAGGATGAAGGTAAACGAGCCGCGCATATCGATACCTCGCTTAACCCAGGTTATCAGCAATTGGTCCGCATCTATACGGCCTATGAAATTGCCTGCGAGCGTGCAGGGGTGATTGATTTTGCCGAGCTGCTATTACGTGCTCTGGAATTGATTCGTGACAATGATTCGTTGCAGGCACATTATCAAAAACGTTTTTTACATATTCTAGTGGATGAGTTCCAGGACACCAATACCATTCAGTATGCCTTGATTCAACTATTGGCCGGTAAGGCTAACAAAGTTTTTATTGTCGGTGATGATGACCAAGCAATATATGGTTGGCGTGGCGCAAAAGTGGAAAATATTCAGCGTTTTCAGCGTGATTTTCCTTCACACGAAGTCATCAAGCTGGAGCAAAATTATCGTTCGACCACTACTATTCTGGCTGCCGCCAATGCTTTAATCGACAACAACACAGGACGTATGGGTAAAAAATTATGGAGTGGCGGTGAAGACGGTGAGCCGATATTATTTTATAACGCCTATCACGAGCGTGATGAAGCGCAGTTTGTGCTTAACAAAATAAAACAGTTTGTTGAGCAGGGTAATGTCCGTGAAGATGTCGCTATTTTGTATCGTTCAAATGCACAGTCACGCGTATTTGAAGAGCGTTTTGTGAGTGAAGGTATTCCGTATCGTGTTTATGGTGGCTTACGATTTTTCGATCGTGCAGAAATTAAGAATACATTGGCGTATTTACGGCTAATGGATAATGCCAATGATGACGCTTCATTTGAACGAGTGATTAATACCCCAACACGAGGCATAGGAGAGCGCAGTGTTGAAAAAATAAGAGAGTTAGCAAAACAGGCTGAGCTGACATTATGGCGGGCAGCAGAAAAAATAGTACAGCAGCAAGGATTGCCAGCAAGAGCGGCAAATGCGATACAGGGTTTTTTACATTTAATTGAAGGCTTACGTGCCGATAGTGTCGACCAACCACTTCATCAGCAGGTCGCTCATGTGGTGCATAATGCGGGTTTGATTGAGTACTACGAAAAAGAAAAAACCGAAAAAGCGCAGGCGCGAGTAGAAAACATCGAAGAGCTAATTACTGCCGCTCGCGGCTTTGACTACGATCAGTCTGAGCTGGAGGTGCCGATGAGCGAATTAACCGCATTCTTAACCCATGCTTCTTTAGAAGCTGGCGAAGGTCAGGCTGCACAATGGGATGACTGTGTGCAGCTAATGACGTTGCATAGTGCAAAAGGTTTGGAATTCCCATTAGTCTTTATGGTGGGCATGGAAGAAGGTCTGTTTCCCAGCCAGCGTTCACTACAGGAAGAAGGCAAACTCGAAGAAGAACGCCGACTTTGTTATGTCGGTATCACTCGCGCCCGTCAGCAACTGGTGTTCAGTTGCGCTGAACATCGGCGTTTGTATGGTCAGGATTTATATCCGTCAGCATCACGATTCATCAGTGAAATTCCCGAACAGTTAATCAGTGAAATTAGAAGTACGCACAACAGTAGCCATACGGTATCACCGACATATCAGTCCGCGAGTTATAAAACACCAGAGACGATAAATGGTCTTTATGTTGGGCAAGCGGTACAGCATAAAAAATTTGGTGATGGCATGGTGACCAATTTAGAGGGCAGTGGTAGTCACGCTCGCGTACAGGTGAACTTTGAATATGAAGGCAGTAAGTGGCTGGTTATGGCATACGCAAACTTAACACCAGCGTAAAATATCCAGTGACGCTGTAGCAGTAGCAACCAAGCAATCATGATTATAAGCAGATAGTAAACACGTGGCACTGATTGTTTTTATGCCCTTTGAATTCAAGCCCCAGTGGTCAAACTAATTTTATTTTTTTCAATTAAATATCCAACTAAGGTAGCAATATGAAACGTCGTGATTTTATTAAACAGGCAAGTTTAGGCGCGGTCGCTAGTACTGCAATAGCGGCTCCGGCTATCGTCAGTGCCAAAACAAAAATAAGATGGAAAATGGTCACCACCTGGCCAAAAAATTTCCCAGTATTAGGCACAGGAGCCAATCAACTGGCGAAATTGATTACCGATATGAGTGATGGTCGTATCAGGGTAAGAGTGTTCGGTGCGGGTGAACTGATACCGGCATTTGAAGTATTTGATGCGGTTTCACGTGGCACCGCAGAAATGGGTCACGGTGCAGCGTTCTACTGGAAAGGAAAAATCGAAGAAGCGCAGTTTTTTTCGACAGTACCGTTTGGTATGAATGCACAGGAAATGACGGCCTGGTTATATTATGGTGGTGGCATGGAGTTATGGCGAGAAAGTTATGAACCCTTTGGTCTCGTGCCAGCAGCGGCGGGTAATACCACGGTACAGATGGCGGGCTGGTTTAACAAAGAAATAAACAGCATCAAAGATTTAAAAGGATTAAAAATGCGTATTCCGGGTCTGGGCGGCGAAGTATTAAAACGTGCGGGTGGCGTGCCCGTTAATTTACCCGGCGGAGAACTGTTCACCTCGTTAAAGTCGGGCTTGATTGATGCCACAGAATGGGTAGGCCCATTTAATGACATGGCGTTTGGTTTACATAAAGCGGCAAAGTATTATTACTACCCAGGCTGGCATGAGCCAGGCACGACGCTGGAGGCGATCATTAATAAAAAAGCCCTGGATGCTCTGCCTAACGATTTAAAAAGTATTGTTGAGAACGCCTGCAAAGTCGTCAACCAGGATATGTCACTGGAATTCACCGCTAAAAATAACACGGCTCTGGACACCTTAATTAATGTACACAAAGTGGATGTTAGAAAATTACCCGATGATGTATTAAACACACTAAAAGAATTATCCAATGATGTGGTGACTGAGTTAGCCGCTAAAAATAAAGCGGCGCAAAAAATTTATGACTCGTATAATAAATTTTATAAACAGGTTTCAAGCTGGCATGATATTTCTGAACGAATCTATTTTAATATAAGATGAAATTTTTGCATCAGTGGCAGCCCAAAAAAAGGGCTGCTATCTTTCATTCGTCGCCCACTTGTGTGATGGTCTAAGGTGGTATTTTTCTGTTATATACAATTTTCCATCTCAATCGGAGAGCAGTTAGAGCATGCTATCTATTCAAAAAATTACAGGGAGGTACTGTAAACGAACTCAAGAATAAAAATAACGGAAACCTGGCGCTTTCCCAGTAGCGCAAATTGTCACCTATTATGCTGAGGTCTCATGATAATAAAAAAAATATTGCTGTTTGTTTTTTTAGCCATACCAGTACAAATACTGGCAGCGGGCAATATTGTACCGATTATCCACTTTACTGCTGATAGTAACAAAATCGATCTTCAGCCTTATATTGAAATTTTAGTTGATGCTGATAAGGCACTGAGCATTGAAGATATAACAACAGCCGAGGGGCAAAAAAACTTTCGCCCTGTCTCTGTTGTTGGTAATAGCTTCGGCTTTTCTAGCGCCGTATTTTGGCTACGCTTTAGCTTGTATCTGGACGAATCTCTCGAAGAAACGGTATTATTACAACTTGAATACCCACAGATTGATTATGTCACACTATTTGTTCCTGATGGCCGTGGTGGTTTTAGTGAGCGTATAACTGGAGACATGCTGCCGTTCTCCAGCCGTGAAATTAACCACCGTAGCCTTGTATTTCAAGCACCAGAGCATCGAGGCGAAAAGCGTATTTATTATATGCGGCTTTACACCGGCGGTTCCATGCAGGTGGCGTTAACGTTGTGGTCTAGCAGTGCATTTATTGAGCATGTTGATAAAACAAACTTTTTTATGGGCGGTTATTTCGGCATTATGCTGCTGTTATTACTGGTAGCCATAACGGCCTGGTTCAAATTACGAGATCGGCTATTTCTTTTCTATGCGCTTTATTTATTTAGCTTTCAGCTTTTTCTGCTGTCACTATACGGTTTTAGTTACCAGCATCTGTGGGCGGACTACCCTTATTTTGCTAGCCGAATTACCGCCGCACTAATGGGTTCATCCATTGTTTTTGCATTGCTGTTTTGCGGTCAGTTTTTAAGGGTCTGGCAGGGTAACCATCCGCGCATAAAACACCTGTTTAATGTTTTAATTTTTAGTGGTTTTGTTGGTGCTGTTTTTAGTTTGTTTGGTGATTATGCGACAGTTGTGCAAGTTCTTACATTGTTTGGCTTGTTAACACCGCTGGTAATTATGCTAGCAGCGTTGAGTTCGCTGGTAAAAGGTTTTAAACCTGCACGATATTTTCTGGCGGCCTTCTCAGTACTTTTGGTCGGCGTTTTTATGGCCGTGCTGCTAGAGTTTGGTTTTGTGCCGCGCACCTTCATTACTGCACATGCCATGCAAATTGGTGCATTATTCGAAATTATACTGCTGGGTTATGCCTTGATGGACAGAATTGGTTTATTGCGTGGCGAAAAAGAAGTCGCACTGGAGAATGCCAGTACCTACTTAAGCCGGCTTAACGATGGCCTTGAAACGAAGGTTGAAAAAAGAACCAAACAGCTAACAAGCAGCGAAGCGCAGTTACGCACTTTGATTAATACCCTGCCTGATATGGTCTGGTGGAAAGACCCTGCGGGCATTTATATGGGCTGTAATCAGAAATTCGAAAGTTTTTTTGGTGCCAGAGAGGCTGACATTATTGGTAAAACAGATTATGATTTTGTTGATAATGAACTGGCCGATTTTTTTCAAGAGAAAGACAGGATGGTGGTAGAGACAGGCGTGCCGAGTTTATATGAGGAAGAAATCACATTTGCCGATGATGGTCATAACGAAGTACAGGAAACGACTAAAGTAGCAATGCATTCAGTGGACGGTGAACTTATGGGTATTCTTGGTGTGGGGAGAGACATCACCCAGCGAAGAAAGGCAGAACAGGCTTTGCTTAATACCCAGAAGATGGAAGCGATAGGCCAGCTCACGGGTGGTATTGCACATGACTTCAACAATATTCTCGCCATAATTATTGGCAACCTTAGTATGCTACAGCGACAGTTGCCAGGCGATGATAGCGCATGCCAACGTATAGCGGTTATCCAGAAGTCAGCACAACGTGCCGCTGAGCTGGTGCGCCAGTTACTTAGTTTTTCCCGAAATAAGGCAGATAAACAGGTGGTTTGCGATATTAATCAGTTACTGAATGATATGGATAGCCTGATTGTGCACTCGGTGACACCGGCCATTGAGGTAAGCCATAAATTTAGTCATGATCTCTGGCTGAGCAAAATTGACCCTGGTGATTTTCAGGACGTGATGATTAATCTGATAATAAATGCACGTGATGCCATGTCAGGCAGTGGTTCGTTAATTTTGCAAACGTCTAACTGCACATTGCAAGCAAAAAGCTGTGCTTTGCGACCAGACTTAAAAGCGGGGGATTATGTGAAGATAGCGGTGATCGATCATGGTGACGGCATGACACAGGATCAACAGGCACATATTTTTGAGCCTTTTTATACCACGAAAGAACAGGGCAAGGGAACGGGGCTGGGGCTGGCGATGGTGTTTGGTTTTGTTAAGCGTAGTAATGGCTGTATTATAGTTGAGTCGGAAGTGGGCGTGGGTACAAACATGCAGCTCTACTTGCCAAGATGCACTGGTGAACCACGACAGAAGCTGGTGATAGAGAAAGATATTATGGAAGAACAACATCGTGGAGTAGAAACAATCCTAGTGGCAGATGACGAAGAGGTTTTGCTGGAACTGGCTAGGGAAGTACTTGAGGAGCTGGGTTACCGAGTATTAACCGTGACGAATGGTGAAGAGGCACTACAGGCACTCGCCAAAAAACCCGCTATTGATTTACTGTTGAGTGATGTACTGATGCCAGGCGGTATTAATGGTTATGAATTGGCTGAAAGAGCAACAGCGCGTTATCCAGCATTAAAGGTGTTACTTGCATCCGGTTATACTTCTAGCAGCGAAATACACCATAGTCAGCAACGTTTTTCAGCTAACATGCTGCGTAAACCATATAACCTGTCAGAGTTGGCGCAGCGTGTTCGTCAATTACTGGACAGTTAAATTGTCCAGTTGGC
>CAZMLD010000028.1:0-1252 GCA_964566975.1 uncultured Thiotrichaceae bacterium
CGTGGACTTTCGCGATTCAACTGATTTTTCTAGGTTTAACCCTGCTGATGTTTTTGTACTGACTACTTTGTTGTTTATTGTCGACATACCCAACTCCTGGTTGAATCGTTAAATAATGAATGTAACGGCGCGTTGACTTCCCTTAAATAATGGCATCAGCTGCCATACTTCACTGCCTGTAGTAAACTTATGGGTGCGTGGAAAGCACGTACCGCCTGCTCAATAAGCCAGCAACAAATCTGTTGCATCACACCAGATGAGAATAGACGTAGACTTTCTCCTATGGAAAAAAAAGGTGAAATCACTGTCCACCACGTACTAACCGAACATGAATACTAGAACTCTTAAGACCCGCAATAATCGAACCGTTGCTGAAATCAACGAGCCCTGCGAGAACATTCAGACTCGCCGACGGTGAGGACGACCAGTAAAAAGAGGCAATAGTATGGGGAAAGTACGTAATATCTATCGCAGGGTTAGAGCCGTCATAATTAACCAGTGATCGCAATTCTTCACGTGTCGGCAAGCGCCAGTCGTTGGCAGCGCACAGTGTTGCCGTATTCACTCTGGCAACATAAGCTTGGATGTTGCAGGTGGTATTGTTTATACCACCTTCACAACTGGCGTTGAGATTAACCGTGCCAGCAGCACCACCATTACTGTTCACATCGGTGTTATACCAAGTGTATTGGTCATTTTTATTATGCAAACCTGTGGCGGTTTGTTTGCTTTCCCAGATTAAGCCGGTGACATTATCTTTAACACAACTGAAAACGGTGCCGCTCTGGTCGGCCAAAGCAATGCCCGAATTATCTAATTTGGTAAAGCTAAAGCCTTTGTGACCATCACTGTCGCTGTTGGTGGCAAGGTTGGCATCACGTCCAGACTGGGCATCCTGGCCTGCTGGGATGGGGTCGCCTTGGGGATCGGCTACAGTACAATTCAGGTCGTTATTGTGGCTAGCACCAGGAAAAGCATAATCACCGCACAGGGTAATACCGGTATCATTAAGGCCTGTGGGTGTGGCACTCACGACGGCACTCACTTCGCCTTCACCATTGGTGTTTTTGGGTATCACCACAAAATAATAGGTGATGCCATTGGTGAGTTCGGTAATAGACGATGGGCTGGTGCGGTTAAGTAACACGGTACCATTTTGAAAACTGGCACAATTGGCAGCATTGGTAATGGTTTCACTTGCATGGCAGACATCATACGCGGTGGCATCAACCGCAGCATCCCAGCTTAGAGT
>CAZMLD010000028.1:1352-12795 GCA_964566975.1 uncultured Thiotrichaceae bacterium
TGACGGTTATATTCACTGTGGCTGTAGCGGAATCGACTGTGCCATCGTTAACCTTGAAGGTGAAACTGTCACTGCCGTTGAAGTTGGCATTGGGGGTATAAGTGGCTACATTACCGATGAGCGTGACGGTGCCGTTTGCTGCTTGGGTAACAAGCGCATAGCTAAGGGTATCGCCATCAACATCACTGCCGGTCAGGGTGATTGCTGTTGCGGTGTCTTCATTTGTTGTTGCCGTTAAGCCAGCACCTGCTGTCGGTGCATCATTCACTGCTGTGACGGTTATATTCACTGTGGCTGTAGCGGAATCGACTGTGCCATCGTTAACCTTGAAGGTGAAACTGTCATTGCCGTTGAAGTTGGCATTGGGGGTAAAGCTGGCAACTCTACCAATGAGCGTGACGGTGCCGTTTGCTGGGTGAGCAATAAGGCTGTAACTGAGTGCATCACCGTCAGCATCGCTGCCGGTCAATGTGATTAACGCTGCTGCTGCGTCTTCGTTTACAGTGCTAGACATAGCGTTTGCAACTGGAACCACATTGATATTGCCCACCAGAATCGGGCTGACAGGGTTGCTGATATCTATTATTTGCAGACCTGAACCATCACCTGACACATAAGCTAAATTACCGATAATGACCACTTTCTGCGCATCGTCAGGTGTATCAATACTGGCCATCAGAACTGGACTGACAGGATTACTAATGTCGATTATTTGCAGGCCAGCAGAACCATCTGAGACAAAGGCTAAATGGTCAACAACAACCACTTCCCGAGCATCACCTGGCGTATCGATACTGCCTATCTGTACTGGGCTGGCGGGGTTGCTAATGTCGATTATTTGTATGCCGGAAGCGCCATCTGCCACATAAGCTAAATGACCAACAATAGTCAGCTCCTGTGCATCACCAGGCGTATCATAGCGACCCACAAAAACGGGGTTACTAGGGTTGCTGATGTCGATGATATGTATGCTGAATAGTCCATCGGCTATATAAGCTAAATGATCGACGATAGTCACTTCCCCAGCGTTACTTGGCGTATCATAACTGCCCACTAAGATTGGGCTGGCAGGGTTGCTTACATCAATTATTTGTATACCGTAAAGGCCATCTGCCACGTAGGCAAGGTCACCTATAATGGTTACTTCCCGTGCAACGCCAGGGGTGTCATAACTGCCCACCAGGGTTGGGCTGGCAGGGTTGCTGATGTCGATTATTTGCAAGCCTGACTGGCCATCAGCTACATAGGCAAAATCACCCGCTATGCTCACTTCCCGAGCATAGCCTAGCGTATCATAGCTGCCAACAATAGCGGGACTGGCAGAATCGCTGATGTCCACTATTTTCAGACCAGAAAGACCATCCGCCAGATAGGCCAGGTTATCAACAATGCTCACCTCCCCTTTATCACCGACTGCACCTGTACCAGGCGCAACGGAATCAGAATCACCACAAGCGACTAACCCGATGAATATGCTGATAACAAAAATCTGTTTGACTAGTCGTTTGTACGGAACAGTAAATGATATTGCCATAGCCCTTTTCTTCTTTGTGGTTTAGAGTTGAATCCTTAATAAGTATCGGCCATTTGAAGACAATACTTAGGTGAATGAGCCATATTTTTTGCCATAGACTAGCGTTCGGCACACCACTACACTATTGATAGTAGACCAGATAACAAAGTTAGCAAGTTACGGTGAGTACAAATATTCTGAAGGGAGGTGACGTTATTGACTCTTTCGACTTTTTAAGTATTCAATGGCGGTGGCGCAACGCGTAGTACTTCCTCGATGGTGGTTTCACCTTGCGCCACTTTATTTGCACCACTTAAGCGCAAAGGCTGCAAACCGTCTTTGATTGCCTGACGACGCATGTCATGTATGTCACAATCAGCAGTAATCATCTGGCGTGTTTGCCTAGAAAACTGGAACATTTCGTAAATGCCTTTACGCCCCTGATAACCGGTATCGCGACACTCCAGACAGCCAACTGGTTTGTACACCTGCTTGGGCTTTGCGGCTTTCCAGGGATGCACCAGTTCTTGCCAAACTCGGTCATTAATTTCTGTGGGCTGCTTACAATGCGGGCATAAGGTTCTTACCAGACGTTGTGCCATGATACCAAGCACAGACGATTGGATTAAGTACGGTGGCACACCGATATCCAGCAATCGTGTTATTGCCGATGGCGCATCATTGGTGTGCAGGGTTGATAATACTAGATGCCCGGTTAAGGCTGCCTGTATGGCAATATCAGCAGTTTCCTTATCACGAATTTCACCGATCATGATGATGTCAGGGTCCTGACGTAACAAGGTGCGTACACCGCTGGAGAAGTCCAGGCCGATATTTTTTTGCACCTGCATCTGGTTAAAAGCCGGTTCGACCAGCTCTATTGGGTCTTCAATGGTGCAAACATTCACATCTGGCTTGGCTAGCAGTTTTAAGGTGGAATACAGGGTGGTGGTTTTACCTGAACCAGTGGGACCGGTCACTAGGATGATGCCATGCGCCTGCGCGATCATAGACTGCCAGATATTATTATCTTTTTTGCTAAAACCTAACTGGGTGAAGTTTTTCACCAGCACTTCGGGGTCGAAAATACGCATCACCATCTTTTCGCCAAAGGCAGTCGGCATAGTAGATAAGCGCATTTCGACTTCGCGGCCGTCTTCAGTACGGGTTTTCAGCCTGCCATCCTGTGGTCGGCGTTTTTCCGCTACATCCATGCGGCCGATGATTTTTATCCGGCTAGTCACCGCTTTCATTACTGCTGCGGGTATTTGATAAACTTCTTGCAAAACACCATCAATACGAAAACGTACTGGGCACATTTCGCGACGTGGTTCCAGATGAATATCACTGGCACGCTGCTCAAAAGCGTATTGCAGTAACCAGTCTACAATACTCACTACATGCTGATCGTTGGCATCGAGCTTGCCACTACGCCCCAGCTCCATCAGCTGTTCAAGATTTTGAATATTGCCGCCACCTTGATCTGCCGAGGTACGCGCACCATGAACCGATTTGGCAATGCTGTAAAACTCCAGCAGTAATCGGCGGATATCATCTGGGCTGGCAATAACCAGTTTGAATTCTTTATTATGAATGCGTGACAGCTCAACTTCCCAGTCACGCTCGAACGGCTGCGCCGTTGCAATTGTGATGGTAGTGCTATCAACCTGTATCGGCAGCACGTTATAACGAGCAGCATAAGCGTATGACATCACTTCGGTGATTTCAGACACTTCTATTTTCAGCGGATCAATGCGTACAAAAGGCATGTCGACACGCGCTGCCAGCCATTTTGTCAGCGTCTCCAGCGTCAGCAGTTTTTGCGTGACAAGATTCACCCAGTTTCTGGCAGCAATAATTTCAAGCGGATTTTTTTTCTTATACTGCTCGCTCACAGCAAGGGTTCGCAGCATGTGAGCGTTCTGCACGTCAACCATTTCATCTTCTTCAAGCCACTGTAAAATGTCGTGAACTTCAAGACGCTGATTTAATTTTATATTCTCTTCAAAGACGGCACTCATGAATAAACCCTGGTTAACCTTACTGATGACGACATCGTCTGATGTGAAAAAGCAACGCACTGACACTTTACCGGCTGCCAGGCTGGACAGTTATACTGATTTAACGTGTTGTCAGACCTCAAATTTTTCACCTTACCGACTCTGTAACAAGACCATGAGCAGGCATGGTACTTCAATAGTAGACACTTTTGCGCGTTTTGACCCTGTTTTAAGCCATTTCTACTTTAAGGGATCTGATGTCTGCACCACAACACCGCCAGTGCCAGAGTAGCGAATACTACCGACAGATTTCTAATTGCATGGTTAGCTGCTGGAAACGTCCCGAAAAGAACACAGTTTGTGCCGCCTGCTAACAAATATTTTTTACTAATATTTGTTAGCAGGCTGTAATGTAAAGTCATGACATAATAAAAAAAGACCCACAAGTGAGCCTTTTTTATTATTTACGACCATTATAAATCAATGGTCACACTTTATCGTTCACTTATTTTGACAAGAACTCACGATCAGACTGCTCAGTATCACCAAGTGACCATGCGCCACGCGTTTTCGCATGGTTTACGGCTGCATCAATTTCTGATGCTGATGAATGTTGATCTATGTCTAGAACCTGTCCAGGGTGGATCAAATCTGCATCCTGAATTTGGTCACGGTTCGTTTTATATATCAGTGGCCACTGGAAAGGATCCGCATAAACTTCATCTTTAGCCGAAATATTCCATAAGTTGTCACCGCTAACAACAGAGTAACTGCTGACACGACCTGCAGGCACGGCCTGTTCATCAATAACGTTTGAAATGTCTATTTCAGGTGTTACTGCATGTTCGTTAAGGAACTTTTTCTTTTCTGCTTCTGCCTGTGCTAATGCAGCATTCGCTTGGTCTCTGGCTTCATTAGCGAGCCGAATAGACTCATCATAATCACCAGCTTTAAGTTTTGCTTCTGCTGAGGCAATCAATGCACCAGTATCTCGCCAGTCATTATTTACAAATTTTGCTTTTGCATGTGCATCTTTAGCTTCGGCAATGGCTTGTGTCGCTAATAATGAATTATCAGCAACTTTTTCTGTTGAAGCACAACCACTCATAAGGATTAAGCCTAAGCTTAAAAGGGTAACGCTAAACAGACGGACAATTGTACGCATGGTCATAATATCTCCAATTTGGATGTTAATTGTTATTTATATTTGCTGTCATTTTAATTGTGCATTATAACCTTTAAAAGTAACAATGTAATCATTTAGTGTCAAGTAATGTTTTCTGCCGTTAGCCCAAAGTAGTAATATCCCTTTTGAACAAAGCTAAAATGCCCCGTGTGAAGCCGAGAATGTTACCAATGAATGATGCAGAAATCGACCTTTTTTATTGATGACATTTCTGCCTTGGGCTGATAGAAGATACTCAATAATTTTTAATCAAAAAGTATATTTACACCAGCTGCTATAAGTGCTGCGATGGCGATGGCGTAAACGCTTATGCTTATGAAAGAATAGAGCAGTAGCTTGTTATCATTCATTTTTAAAACTTTCATCGTCACGATAACCATCCACACTCCTAGCCATGGGGTCGCAATCAGTACAAACCAGGCACCATGTTTATCTACTTTCTTTTCAAATCTGTCCAGTGTGAGTTTTTTAAACCAGTGACGAATGCGATCATTCTTAATCATTCTCTCATAAAAAAAATGTATAAGAATAACAGGTGTGTAGTTGCCAATAACCGACCATGTTACTGCTGAAACGTAGTCTAGCCCCATTGCAATGGCAGCGGGTACGGCGACATATATTTCAAAAACCGGCGCAAAGCCAATAAACCAGGCAGCAAATGCTTTTGCAATGTATTCAGTCATATTCACCCCTGAAGCGATTCATACCGACATCAATCACGCGATATTAACAGAGTGACACCCGCTACCCACGACAGCTTTCCTGACGACTCTTCACACTCAAGAATTCGTCAACGTTGAGTTGATAAGTATTTTCCGGCAAATGATTTGTCGCTGCTGATAGTAAAGCGCTAAACCCAATATATAACCCACGGTTAGTACTAACAACTCTTTTATTGATAAATGCTGCTGCACATGAAACCCTTCCAGTAACGCAATCACACAGAGAATAACGAGTAACCAGATAAGGTGGCGATAAAAAATAAACGCCGAATTATGACGACCATAAAACTCGGCTATAACAAAACCAAGCAGTGTAAAACCAACAAAAATCTGTACAAAATAAAACTGGCTATAACCAAGATAGTCCCACTCGACACTTAAATACCAACGTGAAAACTCAAAATCTAAGGGCCAGACCATAAATAAAAACACATAAATAAGATATAACGATATCAGCGGCCGTAGCGTGTCTAGCTCAAAACGGCGCTCAGACAAACCATAACGTCGTAGCCAGAATACTTGCAACATGGCTAACAGACCACTAGCAACAATCAGCACAAGCACAAAGCCTGGATTGTTTAATGCGGCAGGGACGCTGGCGAAACTCATCCACGCCATAACCAGAAGCGCTGAGTCTCGCGCCGCCTGATAACTGTTTTTGTGGGCAGACTGATAAGCCAGAATGCTGCCAAACACTCGCGCCCCAAAGACGGCCAGCAAAGGGCTTAAATATAACCTGGAAGTTTCATCGGCAAGTCCAGAGCCATTTAGCCAAAGCAAAAAAGTCAGCAAATAAATACTGAACATCAAGGGGTATTCAAGTGCCATCACTCTACTCAAGGGATGCTGGTTCAATCGCGCTTTAAACACCCCGTAAGCTACCGCTCCAAGACTTGCGCCTAGCGTATTGCTTATAAGATCACTGATGGTTGAATGACGTGCAGGTAAAAATAGCTGCATACTTTCAATGCTCAGGCTTAATAAAAAACCGTATAACGCTGCACCTGCCAGCGCTTTCCAGAAGAACACCGGAAAAGCCAAGCGAAGCAGAAAGCCGACAGGAAAAAACAACGCCACATTGAGCAATACATCAGGCCATGCCCCCGATACAAGCCAGTGCAAATTATCCGACCATGCAAACCTGAATGGCATTAAGGTCAATAATAAAACCACCAGAGTGGCATATAGCAACATACCTGTCGCTGGTGACTGCCGAAAAACACGAAACAACTGACTACTGCTCATCTGAATTTTTTATAATCCCTTTAGCCACCACTGAGTTAAAAAAATATTTTTATCACTAGGGGGATAAAACTGTTCCTGTGTTTTCCAGACTCCTGCTGCCTCTGACAAGAACGCACAACATTAAATCCACTCTTTATTCTTCTGCTTTGCGTATATTATCAAACACAGAGTAAATGTCATTTTCCCAGCGTTTGAATAGTATTTTATCTTTTTCGTCGTCGATCATGTCAGCATAAAACCTTGGGTTTGCTGTCACGAATATGGTTTCGTCCTGCTCTGCATAAATAGAGATTTGCGGTGGCATATAGGCAGCCAGTACTGGATGCTTATTAACAAGGTATTGTATTTCTTCAGCTTTGCCAACAAACACGACACGATATTTATCTGTTTCAAAGCCCACGCTGGTTAAACCAATATCAATGCGTTGTACGCGCACAATCTGATAACCATGTTCTCTAATTGCGGTTTGCAAGGTTAGCATGGCTTCAGGAAAATTTTGCTGCGAGCGAACCATGAGCAAATCATTTGCCATGGAAGCGGTCATCAAACACAGCAATACGATGCTTAACACATACTGCACCCGTGTTTTCATAAGGTTGCTTCCTCTAGCAGTGAGGTATAAACCTGATACATTTTCTTACACGCATCATCAAGTTCGTGGTTATTAAACAGTCTACTCAAACGTTTTGGGTTAACCGTGATTAGCTGGACGATACCCTCTTTTTCTATCACGGTAATTCGGCAGGGAAGAAACATGCCGACCCGCGGATCTATGGTCAATGCTTCAAAAATAAGGCCGAAATTACAAAAGTGCATCACAATCTGTTTTTTGTTTTCTTCGCCTTCTGCAACCAGACCATGCTCAAGATACTCTGTACGAATTAAGGTGAAGTTTTGACCTATAATCGCCTGCTTTAGGTTTTCAACTGTTGTCTCCAAGTCATAAGGTGATTCCATCATTATCACCATTGACTCATTGCCATTTGTCGCTGATGGTCGTATTAATTCAGCGGCGGTTTTTTCCATCGAACGAATGTAGGAAACCACATCATTCACGTCCTGCTTTGATAAACCTTCATCCAACATTGATACCATCGGGGTGCCTTCACGCCCGAATAGTATGGTATCTCGTATCATGGAGTCTGTTGCTGATGCCAAGAAGCCGATATTGTTTAATGCTGGTGCAATGATAGGCAGTTCACGTTTACGGGAGAAAGTAACACCGGTACCTTTACCACCACGCGCATCTTCGCCATGGCAATCGGCACAATGTTTTGCAAAGATTTTTTCTCCTTTTTTACTGTCGCCTTTAATCACTGCCGTATTTTCTGCTGGCGCAGGTTGGTCTGACCAGCTTCGCATGTGTTCAGCGATAGCATTAACCTGCGCGTCACTCAAACTTTCAAAGGCTGGCATGACTCTTCCTGGTCGCCCCAAGCGAATGGTTTTTTTGAGGTACTCGTTTGACACGCTGTTTAAAAATGATGGCATTGAGAGCGGCACACCCACTCCGCCCTCGCCCTTACCACCATGACAGGCGGAGCAGTGCCTACCATACAGTTCACTACCATCCGGTGCACTGTTGACATTGAGGCTAAACAAAACAATAAGAAGAAAAAGAGAAAAACTTGCCTGCTTATTGATAACCAGAGCCATCATAACGTGGAGCGCCCCTAACCTGGCGGCCAGTTCATATTTCGACCGGCTAGCAGATGCATGTGAATATGAAACACTGTCTGCCCCGCTTTTTCATTGCAGTTAACCACCAGGCGGTAACCATCGTCACTCACGCCCTCCTCAGCGGCAATGGTTTTCGCGACGCTAAATAGTTTGCCCATGATGAGTTCATCACCTGCATTGAGGTCATTTACCGTTTCAATATGCTTCCTGGGAATAATCAATATATGCGTAGGTGCTTGTGGATTGACATCACGAAAGGCCAGTATGTCATCGTTTTCAAAAACGACATCAGCCGGAATGTCACCTTGCTGTATTTTACAAAACAGACAGTCACTCATAAGTTACACCTCAATATGAAAAGCTGGCACGCAAGCAGAAGTATTAATCGTTGCATAAATTTTCGCTGCAACGATTAATACTAATTGACGGCAATTCAGTGTGCTTGATTTAAGGAATCTCTGTCTTAAGCCCAATAATTTTGCATTTGCTCAGAGCTTCCTTAAGAATCAAAAAGCTGTCGCCCGTTAAACGCATGTGCCAATGTACCTGCATCAATATACTCCAGCTCGCCACCTAATGGTACACCGTGTGCTATTCGTGTAGTCAGTATTTGGTGTCTGGCTGCCATGGTCGAAATATAGTGTGCCGTTGCTTCCCCTTCGACCGTAGGATTGGTTGCCAGAATTAATTCTTTAATCTCATTATTCGCCAGCCTAGTCTGTAGCAAATCTAGCCCCAACTCTGCCGGACCGATGCCATCTAGCGGTGACAGATGCCCCATCAGTACAAAATATTTGCCACGGAACTCTGCCGTCTGTTCAATGGCGAATATATCCGCAGGCGTTTCTATCACGCATAACTTGCCATTATCTCTTGATGGGCTGGCACAGATTTCACATAACTCGGTTTCGCTCAAGGTTCGGCACATCGAACACTGCCCTATTTTTTCAACCGCTTCCACTAAGGCAGCAGAAAGATTTTTTGCCCCGTCTGGGTCACGTTCGAGTAAATAAAATGCCATGCGTTGCGCCGACTTAGGCCCTACTCCAGGCAAACATTTTAATGCGTCTATTAACTGTGCAAGCAAAGGTGACATTTAAACGTTTTCAATAGCGTTGGTGAAGAATGTGGGTGAAAAATATTGGTGAAAATTTAAAAAGGCAGCTTCATGCCACCAGGCAAATTAAGACCCGCGGTCAAACCCGACATTTTTGTTGAAGATTCCTGTTCGATTTTTCTTACTGCATCATTCACTGCCGCTGCCAGCAGGTCTTCAATCATTTCTTTATCATCCTGCATCAGGCTTTCATCAATATTCACGCGACGTAGTTCATGGCGACCATTCATTAGCACCTTCACCATGCCGCCACCAGCCTGACCTTCCACTTCCATATTAGCGATTTCCTGTTGCGCCTTTTGCATGTCTTCCTGCATTTTTTGCGCCTGTTTCATCATGTTGCCCATTGCACCTTTCATACTCACCTCTTATCTTTTTCATTAAACCGATATGTTGCTACAGGTATTATAACCTTCTTCAGCAGCGCATTCCGTATGCAATTTTTTGTTATCGCACAAACGCTAAATAATTCTAGAAAAATCGGTTGGGCGCGAAAAAGACGCGTAAGGTATTGGCGTGCATGGTGAATCAGAAAAACGCGTAGTCACCTTACTGGTGATGAGCGTTTTTTCTGGTTTGCCAAGTGCGTCAATAGCTTGCGTGGACTTTCGCGATCCAACTGATTTTTCTAGGATAATGCCCTCTTCGAGTCACGGCGGCACGGTACTCAATGCGGCTAGTTGACTGTTAAATTGGTCGCTAAACGAACAGCTAAACGAACAGCTAAACGAACAGCTAGTTTAGCGGCTTCACTGAGCCTGGAATAATTTCTGCATTAAACTTCTGTTTTAATGACTGCGTAAAGCTGTCTTCGTTGATCGCGTTCACCGCCTGTTGTTGGCGTTGATCAGTCTCTCGCTGGCTGGACTGTGCTGGGGTTTCTCGTTCAACCTCGACATTGCTTTCATTGACAATTTTAATATCTAGTTTTGCCTCAATATTAAAATACTCACCCAGTGCCTGTTGCAATCGTTGCTTTGCTTTGGCATTAATCAAGTTTCTATGACCAGCAGCTATATGCAATACAATGGCACAACCATCTCGTTGACTCATGGTACAGTTAATTGCGAGTTGCTTAACCAGACCACCCAGACCAAGTGCATTAACCACTTTTCGCCAGTCATCGGAGCTGCGGTCATTCGTGGTAGAAGGTATTGCTGCTTGCGCTTTTACCTGCACTACTGGCTGTATTTCTGACCGTGTAGCATAATCGGCGTAATCCGTTTCTGTGACCACACCGGCTGGCATATTGACAGCGGCTTGACTGGCAGCAGGCTCAGGTTGTGCCATAACATTAGCAATTGAAGCCTTAACACCAGCAACATTGTTTTGAGCTTTCTCCGTTTTTTTCTGTGGTGCGGCTGTTACAGGTATAGATGGCTGCGTCTGTGCCTGCAACACAGAACCCGCTTCAACGGCTGCCGGTCTAAACGCCAGCATACGAAGTAAAATCATCTCAAAACCATTTCTGGCATCGGGTGACAAAGGCAAATCACGGCGACCAATCAGTGCAATTTGATAGAACAGGTGTAAGTCTTCCGCCGATACCAGCTGTGTTAATTTTAGTAAGGTGTCACGCGCACTAACAAATTCATCCAGCGCTTCAGGCACTGTTTTTGCTAGGCTCATATGGTGCAATATACTTAATAATTCAGCCAGCACATTTTCAAAATCAGGTGAAAACTCAGCCAACGTTGCCACCGCCTGCATGGTTTTCACCGCATCACGCTGTAGCATAGCATCTAACAAATCGAATACTTTATCGCGAGACACACTGCCCAGCATGTCACGCACTTCTTGCTCCTGAACACTGCCACCGCCAAAAGCTAGCGCCTGATCTAACAAGCTCAGCGCATCACGCATACTGCCATCTGCCGCTTCGGCAATCAACTGGAGTGTAGTAATATTGTGTTCGACCTGCTCCGCTGTTAAAACATCCTGTAAATGGCTGATGATGAGACTCACCGGCAAGCGCTTCAA
>CAZMLD010000029.1:0-12571 GCA_964566975.1 uncultured Thiotrichaceae bacterium
AAGATGACTTCATTGAAAAATTAGTTGCTGTTAATCGTGTAGCAAAAGTAGTTAAAGGTGGTCGTCAATTTGGCTTTACAGCACTGACCGTGGTTGGTGACGGTAACGGTACTATCGGCTTTGGTTACGGTAAAGCGAAGGAAGTACCACTAGCCATTCAAAAGGCGATGGACAAAGCACGCAAAAACATGAAACGTGTACCGTTAAAAGGTGATACTTTACAACACCCTATAACTGGGATACATGGTGCTGCAAATGTTTATATGCAGCCTGCCTCTGATGGTACTGGTATTATAGCCGGTGGTGCAATGCGCGCGGTCTTTGAAGCTGTAGGTGTGAAAAATGTGCTGGCTAAAATTAACGGTACACGTAATCCAGTGAATGTTGTACGAGCCACTATTAATGGCCTCTCATCAATGTCATCACCCGAATATGTTGCAGCTAAACGCGGTAAAAAAATTGAAGAAATTTTAGGTTAATTGCTGCAATTATTTGCTGTAGTTATTTGCAGCAGTTTAATTGCTTCAGGTATATAAGTTCATGGCTAACAAAGAATTAAAAGTTACACTAACAAAAAGCACAATTGGTCGTTTAAAATCTCATAAGGCATGCGCTCGTGGGTTAGGCTTATTGCGAACACATCACTGCGTTACTGTTCAGGACACACCTGAAAACCGTGGAATGATAAACAAGATATCTTATATGGTCAATGTTGAGGAAGCCCATGAGCACTAACAGCGGGAATGCCCAGAATTTGGAAGTGACACCGATGCAACTAAACACGCTACAACCTGCTTCAGGTGCTAAAAAAAATGCCAAACGTGTAGGTCGTGGTATAGGTTCTGGTACAGGAAAAACCTGTGGGCGCGGCCACAAAGGCCAGAAATCTCGCTCCGGTGGTTTTTCTAAAGTCGGTTTTGAAGGTGGTCAGATGCCCCTGCAACGTCGTTTGCCCAAAGTTGGCTTTTCATCTCGTTCCTTTAAGTTAAGCGCAGAGGTGCGTTTGGATGAATTGGCAAAAATTGATTCCGATACAATAGATCTTGGTGCATTGATTAAAGCTAATGTGGTACCAGCGAGAACCATAAAAGCGAAAGTGATCGACTCGGGTAAAATAACAAAAGCTGTACAACTAAAAGGCATAAAAGTCACACCTGGCGCACGTAAAGCTATAGAATCTGCTGGTGGTAAAATAGAGGATGTCACGCAAACTGCATAGTTCGTCAAGTGAAAAGCAGTTCTAGCAAATGACAATGAATATTAATAGCAATGATTTGATGGCAATAATTTGATGGCAAGTGCAGGCAAGTATTCAGAATTAAAAAGACGTATTTTATTTGTTATCGGTGCTTTGATAATTTTTAGAATAGGAACATTTATCCCTGTTCCCGGCATCGACCCTACTGTACTGTCAACACTATTTGACCAGCAGAAAGGAACCATACTTGGTGTGTTTGACATGTTTTCCGGTGGTGCATTGGGACGGATGTCATTATTTGCACTTGGTATCATGCCTTACATCTCGGCATCGATTATCATGCAGTTACTGGCTGTCACGGTGCCAAAGCTAGAACAGATTAAAAAAGAAGGTGAGCCAGGTCGTCGAAAGATAGCAATGTATACAAGGTACTTTACCTTAGTACTAGCAACATTCCAGGCAATCGGTATTTCATCTGCATTGCAAGGGCAGTCAATTGGCGCTGAAGCTTTAGTGATGAATCCGGGGCTGGTTTTTGTATTCACCGCCACGGTAACACTGGTGACAGGTACCATGTTCTTAATGTGGCTGGGTGAACAGGTGACAGAACGTGGAATTGGTAACGGTATATCCATTATCATCTTCGCTGGTATTGTTGCAGGATTACCTTCAGCAGTTGGTGGCACGTTAGAATTAGTAAGAACGGGTGAATTACACACACTGGCAATATTAGTACTGTTTGTTTTAGCGGTGTCAGTGACAGCGTTTGTGGTCTTCATTGAAAGGGGCCAGCGTCGTATAACTGTAAATTATGCAAAGAAACAACAGGGACGTCGTTTGTACCAGGCGCAGAGTAGTCACCTGCCACTAAAACTGAATATGGCTGGTGTGATACCGCCCATCTTTGCTTCTAGTATCATATTGTTTCCAGCGACTATGGCAAGCTGGACTGGTCAAACTGAAGGTATGGAATGGTTATCGGATATCGCAGCGAAAATATCGCCAGGGCAACCGATCTATATCTTCCTGTTTGCTATAGCGATTATATTTTTCTGCTTTTTTTATACAGCGTTACAGTTTAATTCACGTGACACTGCAGATAACTTGAAGAAAAGTGGTGCGTTTGTACCAGGGATACGGCCAGGGGAACAAACAGCTAAATATATAGACAAGGTAATGACTCGTTTAACATTTGTCGGTGCGTTATATATCACCGCTGTGTGTTTATTGCCTGAGTTTTTGATTCTATACTGGAATGTTCCGTTCTACTTTGGCGGAACCTCGTTGCTGATTATTGTTATTGTTGTGATGGATTTTATGTCTCAGGTACAATCGCATTTAATGTCGCATCAGTATGACGGTATTATGAAAAAAGCCAATTTGGACGGCTACAAAAGATAAGTATAAGCATCGAAACGATATATTTGTTTCGACAAGATTTTAGAACTATAGAGCAGCCTTAACAAAGCTTCCTCTATGTAGAAAGAATGAGATTAAGATAATGAAAGTACGTGCATCAGTAAAAAAAATGTGTCGCAACTGTAAAATTGTAAAACGTGGCGGTGTGGTACGTGTCATCTGCTCTGAACCCAGACATAAACAGCGCCAGGGCTGATTTCAGCATTCTGGCTAATGTAGCCTATTGATTTAGGTTCATATTTTTAGTAAAATTTCGCGCTTTGTCGTGATAAGACGGAAACCATAATGGCTCGTATTGCAGGTATAAATATTCCACCAAACAAACACACCGTAATTGGCTTAAGGCACATATACGGCGTAGGTCTCACTCGTGCTCAACAAATCTGTGCGGCAACTGGTATTGCTGAAACGACGAAAATCAGAGAGCTGACTGAAGAGGAGTTAGAATCGTTAAGGACAGCAGTCGCTAAATATTCAGTTGAAGGCGATTTGCGACGTGAGGTTTCAATGAGCATTAAACGCTTGATGGATTTAGGTTGCTATCGTGGCATCCGTCATCGTCGAGGTTTACCGCTACGTGGTCAACGTACAAAAACAAATGCACGTACACGTAAAGGTCCACGACGGCCCATTACACGCTAATTTATTTATTAGATTGGCTCTATAAGATCGGACAAGAATAAGAGTATTAACATGGCGAAGCCTGAATCAAAGAAAAAAATAAAACGTACAGTGGTCGATGGTGTTGCCCATGTATATGCAACATTTAATAATACCATTATCACAATTACTGATCGCCAGGGTAATACACTGGCTTGGGCGACTTCAGGTGGTTCTGGTTTCCGAGGGTCACGTAAAAGTACGCCATTTGCAGCGCAGATTGCCGCTGAACGTGCAGGCAATCGAGCCAAAGACTATGGTATGAAAAGCCTCGAAGTATTAGTTCGTGGGCCAGGTCCTGGACGAGACTCAGCCATTCGCTCATTAAACAATGTTGGCTTTAAAATTACCAATATACAGGATGTAACCCCAATCCCACATAATGGCTGTCGTCCTCCAAAACGACGCCGCGTGTAATAATTCATCAGTTATAACACAGATAGTAAAAGATAGACCTGAGAAAAACCTATGGCTAAATATACAGGACCAAAATGTAAACTCAGTCGTCGTGAAGGCGTTGATTTAGAACTTAAATCAGCACTACGACCACTTGATAGTAAATGTAAACTTGACCAGGTTCCAGGTCAGCATGGTGCGCGTCGTACACGGTTGTCCGATTATGCACTGCAGTTACGTGAAAAACAAAAAGTACGCCGTATTTATGGTGTACTTGAAAAACAGTTTCGTAATTATTACAAAGAAGCGGCGCGTCTTAAAGGCTCTACTGGTGAAAACCTGTTGCAACTTCTTGAGCGTCGCCTTGATAATGTCGTATACCGCTCTGGCTTTGGTTGTACACGTGCCGAAGCAAGACAAATGGTAAACCATAAGTCAGTAATGGTTAATAATGTTGTTGTTAACATTCCATCGTATCAGGTAAAAGCGAATGATGTGATTACCATTCGTGAAAAAGCGAAAAAGCAAACTCGTATCGCCGATGCTATTAATATGGCAAAAGCAAATGGAATTGTAGACTGGATTACTCTCGACGAAGCCAAACTTGAAGCTGTCTATAAAAATATACCAGAACGTGCTGATCTATCAGCAGACATTAACGAACAGTTAATTGTCGAACTTTATTCTAAGTAGTGGAGCAGCTATTACATGTCAGCGACAGATGAACTTCTTACCCCGCGTACCATTAATGTACAGTCTTTTAGTGATACTCATGCAAAGGTTGCATTAGAACCGCTAGAACGTGGTTTTGGGCATACATTAGGCAACGCCTTACGTAGAATTCTATTATCTTCAATAGAGGGCAGTGCCATTGTTGAAGCACAAATTGAAGGCGTAGTACATGAATACAGCACCATCGAAGGCGTGCAGGAAGATGTGCTTGAGATAATGTTAAACCTGAAAGGTGTGGCGTTGATTATGCACACAAACGACGAACAGACCGTTACTATTAGCAAGTCGGGTGCAGGTGTTGTTACTGCTGGTGATATAGAAACTGGCCATGATATTGAAGTTGTTAACCCTGACCATGTGATAGCGAATGTAAACAGCGATGGTAAATTAAATATTAGCCTTAAAGTTATAAAAGGTCGCGGTTATCAACCATCTAATACTCGTAACATCGATGCTGAAACCTCGGCGGTTGGTACTTTACAACTGGATGCCTCATTTAGTCCTATTCGACGCGTCTCTTATAATGTGGAAAATGCTCGTGTTGCACAAAGTACTAATCTTGATAAATTAATTATAGACTTGCAAACTAACGGCACGGTTGACCCAGAAGAAGCCATACGTACTGCAGCAACAATTTTACAGGCTCAACTATCCTCTTTTGTTAATTTACAAAGCATCGAAGATGTCGTTACAGAAGATGAAGAAGCAGATATTGATCCAATCTTGTTACGCCCAGTAGACGAGCTTGAACTAACCGTTCGCTCTGCAAACTGCTTGAAAGCAGAAAATATATATTACATTGGCGACCTAATTCAACGCACTGAAGTTGAACTGTTAAGAACGCCTAATCTTGGCAAAAAATCGCTAACAGAAATAAAAGATGTACTTGCTTCACATGGTTTGTCGCTGGGTATTCAGTTAGAAAACTGGCCGCCAGCTTCAATTCGTGAAAAAGAAGAAGCGGGTATAGCTAGTTAGAAAATGTTTAGTAATCGGTCTTAACATACAAGGCTCTTACTAAGCAATTCAACCATTCAGCCGTATACAATGGCACTTCGTATTGTTTATATAATACAACACAGATAAAGGTTATAAATCATGCGTCATAATAAATCTGGCCGCAAATTAAATAGAAATAGTAGTCACCGTAAAGCAATGTTCAGCAATATGGCTAACTCACTATTTGATCATGAAATTATTAAAACCACATTGCCAAAAGCAAAAGAGTTAAGACGCGTAGCTGAACCACTCATCACTCTAGCAAAAAATGACTCAGTAACTAACCGCCGTTCTGCCTTTGCAAAGTTACGCGATAAAGAAATGGTTGGCAAACTGTTCAATGAGCTAGCGCCACGATATAAAGAACGTCCAGGTGGTTACACGCGTATTTTAAAGTGTGGCTTCCGTTCAGGCGATGCTGCACCAATGGCTTATATCGAGCTGGTTGACCGCCCAGAAGAAGCGGTCGCGGAAGAAACTGAGTAGCTTCAACTTGATGCTCATAAAAAAACCAGCCTAAAGCTGGTTTTTTTTCGTCTGTGGATTATCATCAGTACACCACCTATATTTCATGACGCTAATTTAATTTTTGAGTAAACCGCGTCATGGCTTTTACATTCAAGAAGTCTACGTGGTCTTTGAATAAACATCCCTAGTGTAAGCCCTCTCGCTTAACGCTCGACTTTCTTGTTTCACTCGAAAACGGGGTATTCAACCAGAATATGTTTTACATTTTCGCCCCAAGGGGCGGAAAATAAAGCCCCAATGGATTTAACTAGTGTAAGTGTCCAGCGAACCCAGCCTATATTAGCTGTTGATTTTTTGTTATCACCACGTTCTAGGGCATAAGGTAGTCAATGTTTTCAGGATTAGTCGGTAGCTGTTCTAGCAAATAACGCAGGGTAAGCGGTCAAACAAGCACGTTGTTTTTTTTCATAAAAAACAAAATAAACTCATCGTGAAACCACAGCTACCGTGGATGACTGCAACCATATCCAAGATCATAAACACAACGCATTAGCCAAAAAAATACGTTGATCTGCTTCTGAATGGCGCAGTATTATTACTGACTAAAACCAGCGGCCTAACTAATCGCGACTTCTGTCAGCAATGCGATATCGCATATAGCTCGCTTACAAACTGGTTAATCTAGTTCAAAGAACGGGGTGATGATTTATCTGTTTGGATAAAAATTAACCTCTGATCTCCTGTTTAGCTAACGCCAGCCCTTCCTCAAAAGAAGCAAGATCAAGTTTCCTCAATACCATGTTTTCATCCATATTCGTGCTAGGAAACTCTCTTTTCAGATTATCTACACCAGTATCCTTATTCAGCAATGCTACAAATTTCCCGTCGTGAAATATCTCTGCGGTTAATTCCTCATAACGGCTGTCACTGCTTAGCAAAATTTCAATACCTGAATCTCTCATCTATGACTCCAAAAATTCTTTCATATTGCCATCACCTTCAAATCTGGCACCATGACCAGTGTTGTTATCAAAGATATCCTTGCCACCAAACCGGTTGGATTTTGATGTCTGATTCCTGTTTCTTAATATGCCGTCAAGAATATCTGACCCTTGCTGATTTCTTGCAGTTGCATTACCGGTAGATATTGGAAAAGCAGTTCCAGCTCTATCTCTATGCTTCTGTAGTGCCCGACCAGCTTTTGTAGGTTCATTTCTATCTAATTGCTGTCCCGCCTTTAGTAGATCATCAACTCCCCTCTTGTGGCAAGGAAATCACTGACAAAGGCAAAAAAAGACCTGTCTTGAGTGCTTACGGATGAGGGGATGGCAATAATGTCGCGGATTTGAGGAAGTATTGTAGCTGTAAATTTTTTCACCTAGAGCAATATGATTCACATCATACTGATTTTTGGTGAATGTGTTCGTTGTTGCTATTCCCGATTGACTTGCCAGGAATAGAATAAATAACAAGACTAGACGAATCATCATATTCATGATCTACTCACAAATCTTTCCACCAAAAGTCTGATATTTTCTATACAACTGGCTTCTCCAAAATAAAAATAAACACAATCAGTCTCGAACTTTAATTCAGTGTAAACGTAACGGTCTTCATTAATAAAGTCATCAAATTGATCGACTAACCCGGTATCACTAATGCTTAAAACACATCCATGCTGTTTAGTCTCTGAAATTTCAAATTTCGTATCCATAAGACTATTTATCATCTTCAATATATCTAATCCCTGCTGAGTTGGCGGATGTTTAAGGTCTTTGCGACCCAGAGGTCACGTTATTAAATTTAACTCGCTCTAGTGCGCTAGGAAGAGCATTAGGATGAGTATTTGGCACAAACTTTTTAACCGCAAAGCGTAAATCTCGGGGGCAAGCCACCCGAGATTTACGCTTTGCGGTTAAAAAAAGCATTGACCTAGGAGCCTGTCAGGCTTTGTATAAATCTACTGCGAAAAAGTCATTCTTGTTCATTTTTCCGATTAATTTCGTTAAATAGCCGTGCTTCTCCATCCTTTGGTTCGTAAACGGTGCATTTATGCACCACTGTTCTCCTCAAATAATCGAAAAACTGCCCTAAAAATGGCTTTCTCTCGCTACGATCAACTAAATCCGACAGGCTGCTAGGTCTAATTATTATTCTCGGTTATTATTGCAGAGCAGCCAGTCGGTGACCTCTGTCTGTAATTTTTGATATGCCGCATCGGCAGGTGGGGCATGTTGCCAGTCAACGTTCTGGCGCAAAACTGCGAGCATTTTATGCCAGCCTTTGGGTAATGAGTGTTTTGTGACGTTGATGAGCCGTACTTTATTTTGCGCGGCATGTCCGCGCTGTGTCAGCGTGTGCAGTAATTTGCGTTGTCTGAGGTACAGCAGGCTAACCGTGTTGTCATCGACACACAGCCATTTATTGCCGTGGAAGGCGGCTTTTAATTCCTGCTGATATCGCCGCACTGTTGCCCAGCCTGCACCTAATGCTGCACCCAGCAATGCGGCAGCGCCGAGGCTAATGCCGCCAACCATCAGGTCAATGCCCGCACCGGCTACTGCGCCCTTTAAGGCAGTAGCGCCAACGCTCATGCCAAAGTCTTTTAACATGCGGGGGGAAAATATGTCCAGCTTCCACTGTCCATCCTGTACCGGCAGTTGTTGCAGGTCGACATCCACCTGGGTAAAAGCAAACATTGCCAGTAATTCCTGTAATGCGCCTTGTTCGGCGTGGCGAACGAAGTCCTGTATGGATGTTATATCGCTACTTGTGGTGACGTTTTTCCCTGGTATTTCACGTCGATAGCAGGCGACTTCGGTGAGTAACTGAAATATGCGCTGCGCGGCAGCCTGTTGCAGGCTGTGCCACACTTTTTGTCGATAGTTGATGAGCGTCTGTATGGCTTCATAATGCGATTCAAGCAAGCTTTGTAGCTTTTGGTAGAGTCGTTTTTCAGCCTCAAAATCAAACGCAACGGTATCAAACTCCAGTGCGGAATGAAGATTGAACTGTGCCATTTGCTCACGCCAGCATAGCAGTGCATCGTTGTTGCCCGCTATAAAATTAAACACAGGCAAAATGGGTTTGCCGGCTTTGCTTAAGATTTCAACTTCGTCGCGATACTTGCCCAGTAATGGTTCGCGCACGTCAATGAGGTAGAGCAGCACATCACTGTTGATGGCCTGCCGTATTACTTTGGTTTCTTGGGCGAAATCAGGAAAAGCATCGGCCTGCGAAATGAATTGGCGTAATAATTCCACCGGCAATCGGGTTTGTGCGGTTTTTGATAAAGTATCCAGTGTTTGCAACAGGGCGCTGGCATCTTCAAAGCCGGGGGTGTCAAATAATGTTAAGACCTCAGTATCACCTGCAAAAACGGATGATTTTTCGACATGACGTGTGGTACCGGCGGCATCATCGACCTTGCCAAACTGGTCGTCTCGCAACAGGGTGCGAATTAACGATGTTTTTCCGGCGTTGGTGTGACCGACGATGGCAACGTTTATGGCTGAGGGCATTGTTTTCTGTTTCATCTCTGGCATGGGTCTGTGGCTAAATCGGTCGTATAGTGATGACGTGATCTAGCGGAACCTGGCAAGTCTCAGCCAGTCGATACCATGCTGCTAATCGAGTGTTTGTCACGGCTTGAGCCTCAGGGTTTTGTAATAATACCAGCCAGCACTGTTCACAATGCGACATCAGGCTGGTAATGGCTCGCTGTACACCGCGATCAGGATGACGTGTCGCTGACACCGCCACGGCGATGACTGTACAGCGGTTACTTTGCAGATGTTGCACTATTGTCGCCAGTGAGTTGCTGTCTATCACATGCCCCAAGTTATTTTCGGCCGGTATATCGGCTAGTGGCCAGCGGGTATTGCGCTCTAGCTCAACGGCAACCCAGGCGGCCTTATCTGGAAGTGGCTGTGCCGCAGGGGGCGGTATTTCGCCCGGTGAAATGATGGGCGGCGCAATGTCGGCATCAATGATCTGTCCGTGGCTGGCGAGTGGCATTAATTGCTGGTGCAGATGGATATAATAAGGCAGGTAATAATCAAGTTTGAACTGGCGGCGGGCGTGGGCGCTCATCAATGCCGCCCATGCCCAGAGTATGGCTCTTGGTGCAATACCAAAACACAGCAGCGCACCCAGTAAAAATTGTGCCCAATGGTTGCGATGTTCAGCGGTGAGTGCTTGCGCTATGCCAATACGTGTTTCCATTACTTGCTCTGCTGACGGTGTGGCAAAGCCTAATGTTTGCAGTGGCACACTTAAGGTGGCGGTTAGGTGGGTAAAGGCGCTATCTGATAACAGCGTGGTTCCCCAGACAAATTCGTACTGCTGTACCATGAGTAGCAAGACCAGCATCATTAAGCCAGAGAGTAGGTAAGCCAGCCATAATTGATGGGTTATTTTGCTGAACTGCCACTTGCCGACTCCGCCGGTAAACTGGCAAGCTAGCCATGCACGATCGGCCTGAGAGCGGGCTGGGTTGTGTTTGTTTTTAAAGTGAGTGGGTAAGTTGCTGACTAGTCTGGCCAGAACGCTAGTGGTTAATCCGCTCATATTCAAGCTAATGCCAACCAGCCACAGCAGCATGGACAAAAAATTGAAGCCAAGCAAAACTAATAATAACCAGTAGATATTAATGGTGTCGTCGCCAGTGATCGCATAGTTAACACCTAGCGCACCTAAAGTGGCAGCGATCATCAATGCTGCGGTATTAGCGAAACGTGATAACTTAGCTGCCTGACTAGGCGCAGATAAATTGTTGCAGTCCACTAGACGTCGTGCGCGTTGCCAGAGGCGGTGCTCAAAGTCACTGTGTGCTGATGGCTCTGGGGGCGTGTCTTTTGCATCGCAGGCAAGCGTCTGCTCGGCTTCAATATAGCGTACTTGCTCAATGAATAGCCGTTTGTCGAATGTGGTCACGGCAAGGCTGCTCCTGCCATGACAAAAATATATTTTGGCATCCTGTTTACACGTCCTTAAGCCGTATCGTGCTTTTCTGCGGCGAGATAGGTATTACGCAATAACATGGCAACGGTCATCGGGCCAACACCACCAGGCACGGGTGTTATCCATGCTGCGCGTTTAGCGGCAGAGTCGAAATCGACATCGCCCGTCAGTTTGCCATTGGGCAGACGGTTAATGCCAACATCGATAACCGTTGCGCCGAGCTTGATCCATTCACCTTTAACAATGCCAGGCTTACCAACGGCGACCACCAGGATGTCGGCATTGGCGACGTGTGTGGCGAGGTCTAAGGTAAAACGGTGGGCAGTGGTGACGGTTGCACCTGCCAGTAGTAATTCAAGGTGCATGGGGCGACCGACAATATTTGATGCACCAACCACTACTGCGTGGCGACCTTTAAATTTTTCGCCAATGCTTTCCAGCATGTGGATAATGCCATGGGGAGTACAGGGTCGCAGTGTTGGCATGCGTTGCACTAATCGGCCTATATTGTATGGGTGGAAGCCGTCCACATCTTTATTGGGGTTGATGGCTTCCAGCACCAAAGTGTCATCAATGTGTGCGGGTAATGGCAGTTGCACCAAGATGCCGTCAATAGCGGTATCATTATTTAGTTCGTTGATTAGGTTTAATAGTGTTTTTTGATCTGTATTTTCCTCTAAATCGTACGATCTAGAAATCAAGCCTGCTTCTTCACAGGCTTCACGTTTTTTGCGAACATAAACCTGCGAGGCAGGGTTGGACCCAACAAGGATAACGGCCAAGCCAGGCGCACGTTGCCTGTTTTTAAGGCGTTGTTTAATGTCTAGGCGTACCTTGTTTCTAACATCTTGAGCAATGGCTTTGCCGTCTATAATTTGTGCTGACATATTCATTTTTTAGCAAATCTGAAAGAGGGCGATTTTCGCACGTGAAACACGTTTACCACAAGCGACAAATAAATTATTGGGTGTTCGTGTTGAGGTTAGGGGCCAGGTGCAATGCCAGTAAGTTAAGCAATAACGCCCGTCATTCCGTCATGTTTTTAGACGGAATCCATTGACTGGCAAATACAATGCCTGTTATATCAGGCTCTACCAGCCATAGATTCCCGCTAAAACCATGCGGGAATGACGAAAAAAACCTTAACTTACTGGTATTGATGGGGGTCAGATGATAGCTGGTCATCATGTATATGACGACTGCCATGTAGTATCTGGAGAGGAATGTGTTGCTGATACGCATTAGCATCGACAGATTATAGGTAAAATTGCCGTTTTAAGCTGGCTTATTTGGGCGGCGATAATTTATATTTTTCACTTGTCAATGAATAGTATCTTGACCATCGCCTGAGCAAGGCGTAACATTCCCCGCCTGTTGATTCGAGTGAAAGCACAGCCACTGCATTTAGTGGTGTACGAGTTTTTGCATGGAAATGAATGAGCATTAACGGGGTATAGCGCAGTCTGGTAGCGCGCCTGCTTTGGGAGCAGGATGTCGGGAGTTCGAATCTCTCTACCCCGACCAAATAACAAAACTGGCTGTGATGGATAGATAGCTGAAAAAGGGCACGCAAGTTTAATGCTGACTTAAAGGAGAGAGATTTGAACGTTAGAGTTCGACAAAATCGCCGGGAGCGATTTTGCACGTAAGCCCCACAGGGGTGGAGGACAGGAGTCCGGAATAATCTCTCTACCCCGACCAAATAACATAACTGGCTGTGATGGATAGACGGCTGGA
>CAZMLD010000030.1:0-12363 GCA_964566975.1 uncultured Thiotrichaceae bacterium
TTATTTATAAGTACGATAAAGACTACATTTATATCTTTGCTATTGGCGGACATTATGATCAATTTTAATTTGCCCCAACAGGTGGATATGCAGATTGTTCACTGCCGCACAGGCAGTTTAGAAACACGGGCAGCCTGTATCTGCAATAATTACTACAAAACGCGATACACATATTACAGGATGATATTTAAGCGTGGCATATGACTTTGCCATAATATATAAAATATCGGTAAACGGCTATCAGTTTCTATTTTTAAATACGGCATAGACTGTGCTGTGCAATACTGATATGTTAAATGCTAGATATGTCGAGTATTTTTAAAACGCAGGCGTAGAAACTGAAATGAATTCTATCTATTCTGTTTTGCTGATTGAAGATGATATGCACACTCGTAACATGCTTGAATCTATCGTTAATGAACATGTGCAGCTCTCTGTGTTTTCAGCGGCGGGGACATTTAAGGAAGGTTTGTCTGAGCTAGACAGGTTTCAGCCGGATGTATTGCTGGTTGACCTTGGCTTGCCAGATGGTGATGGTGTTGATCTGATTCGTGAGGTTTATCAACGCGGTTACGCAACTGATGTGATGGTTATCACTGTGTTTGGCGATGAAAAACATGTCATGAAGGCGATTGAAGCGGGTGCTACCGGTTATATTTTAAAGGATGGTAGTAATAGTTACATTGCCAGCTCGATTTTACAGTTGATTGATGGCGGCTCGCCCATTAGTGCGCCCATTGCTCGCTGCTTATTAAACCGCTTTCATCGCCCCGTGCTAACAGATAAAGTCACGATGAATAATAATGGCATAGAATTACCACATTTAACCCGACGTGAAAAAGCGGTACTGACTCAGCTTTCCCAGGGTTTTAATTTTGTTGAAATTGCAGAGCATCTGGATATTTCTCCCCATACTGTCACTTCACACGTCAAACATATTTATCGGAAGCTTGCAGTACGGTCAAGAAGTGGCGCTGTATTTGAAGCTCTGCAGCTAGGGTTGATCGATCTTGAGAAAAAAGACTGATCACAGTACTGTGCAGCGTATCAGGATACTGCTAAACCCTGTTAACAGTGGCATTCTGATTACTGTTATTATGGTGTCAGTGTTCTGGCATTATTATCTATATGCTATCACTCCGCCAGATGATATTTTTTTTATTGATCAGATGGCTTTTATCGAAGGCGTGTACTCTGAAAAAAACACTGCAAATGATTTATTAAAAAAACAGTTACGTACTCTGCCCGATGACTGGGTGGAAACTTCTCCCCACACCAGCGAAGGCTGGTATCAGACTACCGTAATGTTAACCGCAGACGGTTTTACTGAATTCGATCAACCCCAGATGGATAAGGTTCAGGGTCAGCTTTGGGCTATTTACTTACCGCTGGTGCAAATGAAGGCGCAGATATTTATCAATAATGTTTTAGTCGGGCATGTTGGTGAGCCAGGTTCAGCTGTTTACTTTAATGAACCTTTTTCCAGAGTCGCAAACCAGCCTTACCTGTTTTCAATACCGGCATCATTGTTAAGTGAAAATAAAGTTGAGTTGACTATACAGGTTAACTCAGATGCTCCTGGCGCTGGTCTTTTAGGAAAAATATACCTTGCGGAATATGCAGAGCTTCGTGGCGTTTATGACCGGCGTCATGCGGTACTGATTACGTCCGTTGCTACAATAACAGCAGCGATGCTGGCGATTGCGATTTTAATGAGTGTGTTATGGGCATTACGCAGGCAGGATAGTGTTTATGGCTGGTATGCATTGACACTGTATACTTGGTCTATACACAACTATTTTAGTCTGGGACTGAATCTACCCATAACACAGGCAGTGCAGAATATTATTTCGGTGCTGGCACTGGGCTGGTTTATCGTGTTCATGGTGAAGGGAACGCACCATTACATGGGTCAGAGTTTTCCATGGCGTGAAAAAATCATGTTGATAATGACAGGCGCTGGCAGCCTTATGATTATATTTTCTTACAAGATGCCGTGGTCGTTACTCATTACGCATCAAATCTGGGGTACTTATGTGCTGCTACTGGCAAGCTATGTGTTGCTGGACTTTACGGTAAAATTTTCTGAGCGTGTAGACCTACAAAACCCATTGGTTTTGCCTGCAGGCTTTTCCATGCTGGTGTTTGGGCTACACGACTGGATGTTATTAATGCAGTTTATACCACGTGATGATGGTCGATTACTGCATTTTGCTGCGCCAGTAACGGTTGCTGTGTTTGGTGCAATATTGCTGGAGCGATTTGCTGGCGTGCTGCAAAAAGCCGAGTCGCACAATCTTGAGCTTGAACAGCGTGTTGCAGAAAAACACTGTGAGCTTGAAAGCAATTTCCAGCGTATGCGTGAGATGGAACACCAACAGCTACTTACCAGTGAGCGAGAACGGTTCATGAAAGAAATTCATGATGGCGTTGGTGGGCATCTTGTTTCTATGTTAATGATGGTGAGAAGCGGCAAACAGGATGCTGATATCATTGTTAACGCGATAGAAGCGGCATTAAATGATCTACGCCTGATGATAGATTCACTTTCGCCTCAGGAAAATGATATTCCATCATTACTGGGTGCTTTACGCACTCGGTTAGAACCTCAGCTGAAAAATAGTGGCCTACAGCTAAGCTGGCAGGTTGAGGCGATACCGGTAATGCCCGGTTTTGGACCGCACAAAGCCTTGCAGGTTTTGCGTATCGTGCAGGAAGCAGTGACGAATGTTATCCGTCATGCTGATGCAACACATATTTATATTAAGGCCTACGCGGTGTTAGAAAAAAGGACTCGTCAGGTTTATATCGAAATCTGTGATGATGGCAAAGGTTTTGCCGATGATGTGGTGCATGGCAAGGGTCTGGAAAATATGCAATACCGTGCCAATGATATCGAAGCGAAATTACGTGTTTCATCAGACTCCGCCAATACCTGTGTAACGCTGGTGTTTGATCTTTAAGACGCTACTTCAAAAATCTGGCTTTTTATCGATATTTTGTGCTGCTGAACTATTACCGTAACATTGTTGTTCGCTTGGCTACGTTGCTCTGTCGTCGACCATGCTTGTCTTTGGTCATCCCTGCCTTCGGTCATTTTCGTCTCGTGCCTCAAACAGAACTATTTTAGCTTATTTTTCTCGCCTGCCTGTATCTTGAAAAGTCTCAATAAACGTGTTATTTAAAAAAGGTTATATGCCGTATTTACGGGATATGAATATTATTGTAGTAGTGACAGCATATAAGCAGACTATCAGAATAACGAACATCATGGAGGAAATCATGGAAATAAATCCGATAGAGTTTAGAGAGACGTTACATAAAATTCCATTTTCGGAGGACTCATGGAATGATCTGATTAGTCTGATTAAAACATCAACTGATAGCCAAGCTGGAATTATGATGATAACCCAAGATCATGATCATGATATTTTACACAGTTATTCACCCGATTTTGTCATGTCACAGGAAGTGCGTTGCGCTTTTGAGGAAAGCGAATGGATCACTGCGGCGATGCCGGAGAAATGGTCTAAAAGTTATTTGAGTAAAGGTGTGGTACTGGGTACAGATCTTATTTCTCAGGAAAAAATGCGGGTTACCCCTTTTTATCAGGATGTGCTTAGTACACTGGGTTTGGAGTATCTGATGGCAGGAGTATCGTTATTTGGTGATGACTACCGCAGCCTGCTCAAGTTTTTCAGGGCTGATACACAGCAAAACTTTTCAAACGATGAAGCCTTAAGACTATCGGTGTTGATGCCGGAAATCAGGCAGATGATGCGTTTTACTGAACGGCTTTATGAACGCATGGTACTGGAAACGGCAGAGAGTAAAGCTGGTGCGCCTAGAGGGGCAGCGACCATTATTATTGATGTCGAAGGCAAGATTGTGCAGACTAATCAGGTGGCTGATAACCTGCTTGGCAGCGGCAAAATACTGGATGCGAAACAAAACCATTTATACGCAGTTGGTCATCAGGATAGGCAGTCCCTGAGTCTGATGATGGCTAAGGCACTCGGTAACACCGGCTTGCCCACACAGGACTGTGCGCTGATGGGTGAGGAGAATGACGAGGGTATACATCAGTTACTGGCATTACCCGTGCCTCAAACTGCGCCGCCATTTCCATGGATGGAGGCATTAAAAGTGGCCGCTATTGTTGTCATTGACCCGATGCGTAAAGTCAAGGTTGATTCGGGTGTTCTAAAAACGCTCTACCACATAACACCTGCTGAAATAAACCTTGTAAATGCCATGGCAAATGGCATCAAACCGGTACAGTATGCAGCCCAGTCTTTTAAATCAGTGGCTACCGTGCAAACACAACGTCAGGCTGTGTTTCAGAAAATTGGGGTGACAAGTCAACTTGAGTTGATGAGTGTGCTCCGTGACCTTACCACCTCTTTTGAGGAAAGGAATGAATAGTTGATATTGTTTTTGGTTGTTCGTCGCTATCGGCTATATCAAAAGTTGTTGTCTAGGTATGTTTATTGCATTTTAAGCGGTTAGTTATGGTTACCGTGTGTATTGCAAAAATATTTTTTTATCAGCCTTGTTAATTAGAACTAGGTTTAAGATACTGCATGTGTTGCCCTGTTTTTAAGTGCTACAAACAATAATATAAAACAGTTATTTCATCAGTTATGATGATGTAATCACCAGCTACGTGGCGTTATAATTTTTTCATGTTGAGCATCAATGACGATGCGAAATAAACCTGATGAATTAATCAGGGGCAGGGGAGAAAAACATGAAAATACCAGCATATAACGTGCTAATCGTCAGTCTGCTAATGAGTGTGAGCCAGATGGCGATTGCAGATAGTGAACATAATCTAAATGGATTTGAACACTGGCAAATGAATATGATTTATCAGCCTGGAAAAAGCATGTTAGAGCGAGAAGCTCGTGGTTTTGTGTATATTTATGATGGTTTTACTGATGTCCAGGTCAGTCAGGTTATGGACGATAAATTTGAGCGTATCGACAGGATGATGTTTATCGGGGTAAAAATAACGGACGAGGTGGGTGAGGTAGAGACAGATCCCGAGACTGGCTATGCAATGATTGAAGAGGATGGCTGTTGATTAAGTCTTCTGCAAGCAAACAAGATGGTAAAAATAGTGCTCATGCTGCATTTTCGAGATGTAAAAGGCCGTGGTCATCAGCTGCGGTCATCAGCTGTGGTCATCAAGTGCAGTAATAAACCATAAATAGCTAACGATTATCTGATGAAATTATTATTCATCTTGGCAGAGGCAAATAAAAAGGCAGTCATAATAATTGAAAGATAAAAGAGAGGTAACTATTTTAATTATTTCGACTCAGCTAACACCAAAGGTCGTCCTGATAATGCATCTGGGTTTAGCTGTGTTGGTATTAAAAGATTTTAGTAGACAGGCGTTACCCCCTCGCGCCTTTCTGTTTTTCTTTTAGAGGGACGTTGGGAGAATCAAATGAATAACAATAGGAAACAGGAAGCACTACGCGTTCGAATTACTGCTGCAGAGCTGGCTGCGAGCCGTGTTCACCCACCTCATGTGGCAAATGGCGATGAGCAAAAATTTCGTGGTGACTATAACGGGAAAAACAAGCCATCCTACCTCGCAAGCTTTACCAAAGGTATGCCTCATCAATTCGGTAGTGGCCTTGTCGAAAATCCGGATGATTTCCAGCAATTCGTAAAAGGTATTGATAGTGCTGACCCACGAGATTTTGTTGATACCCCGTTAGGCGCAAGTGATGGTACATGGCGATCTGATAAGGCGAATGCTAATAGTGCCAAAATCCGTGCCTGGGAAAGTCAGGGAGCAGGTGGTACTTTTGATCTGCAAGGCCCAGATGCACAAGCGGTAACCATGCCGCCAGCACCCGCTACCGGTAGTGATGAACTGACCGCAGAGATGGCAGAGGTTTATGCACAGGCATTGCTGCGCGATGTTCGTTTTACAGAAATTGTCGATTGTTCAGGCAATGTACCATGTGATTGTGAAGGTGAAAGAGAATCGCTCGCGGTACAGACCGTTTTTGATGAACTCAATAAGCTCAACTGGTTTAAGTCTGATGACTGTTGCACACTAAGTGCAGATGAAGCGAGTCGTAAACGAGGCCAGTTTACTGGGCAAAACGCATTTCGTGGCATTACCCCAGGTGATGATATAGGGCCTTACATTTCTCAATTTATGTTATCGGGTAATCGCGGTGTGAATGGCAAGGACGCTATTCACGACCATGCAGAAGGACTGGTTACGTATGGTGCTATTCGCATTGATCAACGTGTGCGCCATGCCGTTTCATGTGAAGATTATATGACTAACTGGAAAGAATGGTTTGACGTGCAGAACGGTGCAAATCTCGGTGGTCTGGAAAGTTATGTTGCAAGGAGTAATAATAATAGCGGTTACCGTTTTATTACCACGCCCAGAGACCTAGCTACTTACGTGCATTATGATGCACTCTATGAAGCCTATCTCAATGCGTGCTTGATTCTCTTGGCTGAAGGTACGCCACTCGACCCAGGTATTCCATTTCAAGGAGAAGATAGTGTTGACCATCAGCAGGGGTTCGCCCATTTTGGCGGGCCGCATATTCTTTCCCTGGTAACCGAAGTTGCCACCCGAGCGCTGAAGGCCGTGCGATATCAAAAATTTAACATTCACCGCCGACTGAGACCCGAAGCACTGGCTGCCAGACTCACCAGACATGAGCTATTAGACGTGCCAGAAATTAGCGCAATGGAGCGCGACCTTCGACCAGTGCTAGCTTTAATTGCCGATATGAATCCAGGAGACCCTGACTCACCAGCGGGTAATTTTTTATTGCCCATGGCGTTTTGCGAAGGCTCGCCAATGCATCCTGCATATGGTGCTGGTCATGCCACAGTGGCAGGTGCTTGTGTCACTATCCTCAAAGCATTTTTCGATCATAAACATCCGGTGGCGATGGCTGGTGATGACAAAACGGCCTTTGTTCCCGTGGCTGATGGCAAGACATTGACTACCGTTCCTGTTATTGGTGCAAACCTAGAGCCAGCTCGATTAACGGTAGAAGGTGAGCTAAATAAACTAGCCTCTAATATAGCGATTGGTCGTGACTGGGCTGGGGTACATTATTTCACCGATTATATTGAGTCATTGCGTATGGGAGAAAAAATTGCAATAGGCATTCTTGAAGAACAGAAGTTAACCTATGGAGAGAACTTCTCCATGACAGTACCATTATACGATGGTGGTTCGGTAAGAATATAATCGGATAAGCTATCAACGCTTCTGCGGCTCTGTTCATAGGGTATATTTTTGGTGATATAAAAATTTACTTCCTATGGGCAGTGTGCTGAAATGTGCTGTGATGAGGTACAGAATTTATCACTATGTGACAGGCATATGGTATTAAAACATAGCGAGACTGGAATTCTTATTGCAAGGTCGTTAATATGAACGCTATTCTCATCTTCAGCGACTTAATCATATGAAAAATTCTAGTGTTAAACTGTTGTTACTTTTTTTTATCCTTTCGCTTGCTGGCTGTGCGGAATTAGCCAAACATGCTGAAACCATTAAGCCGACAGCAAAGGTTACGGGTATGCAGCTTACCAATATCAACTTTGATCAAGTCGATCTTGTTTTTGACCTCGCGGTAAAAAATGAAAATCCTGTGCCACTCAAATTGGCGGGGATGAATTATGATCTGAAAATCGAGAATCAGTCTCTGGTCAGTGGTGTTTCAGATCAGGCGATAAAAATTAAAGCTAATTCAACCAGTGCGGTTCAATTGCCCATCACACTAAAATTTTCTGACCTGAAAAATCTGTCAAGTGAGCTATGGGGAAAAGACAAAGTCAGTTATCAACTACTCTCACAGTTTAACGTCAAGCTACCGGTAATTGGTAACTATGTCATTCCTGTATCAAAAGAAGGTGAACTTCCTGTTCCTAAAGTGCCTGACATAAAACTTAAGGATGTTAAGGTTAAAAATGTCAGTTTTGTCTCGGCAAAACTTGTGGCTCGGGTTGAAGTAGGTAATCCAAATGATTTTGATCTGGCTTTAAGCAACATCAACTACCAGCTAAATATCAATCAAAGAAACTGGGGGAAGGGGGCAATTAAAAATAGCGTCAATATTCCTAAACATGGGAAAGCTATAGTTGAAATTCCACTAAAAGTAAATTTTCTTAGCGCCGGTAAATCTGTGTACGATGTGGTTATAAATAGAAAGCCGATTAACTACCGATTAAGAGGCAACGCTACGATCAATACAGAGTTAGATCTATTAAAAAATGTCAACATGCCGCTGGATATTTCTGGTTCCACTTCATTGCAGTAATAGTCATGTTGTATCCGTATCCCGCCTGTAAGGTCGTTATATGCCATGCATGGCATTGCGTGATAGCGTAGACTGGTTGTATCATTGATAATGAATGTTCCCGACTGAAGTCATATGCAAACAATTGTTTCAATATCCAGTTTGTCGAAGACTTATGCTAGTGGTCAGCAGGCATTGAATGATTTAAGTCTGGAGATTAAACGAGGTGAAATTCTGGCGTTACTAGGGCCTAACGGTGCGGGTAAAACCACACTAATCTCTATTATCTGCGGACTGGTTAATGCCACTTCTGGTTCGGTAACCATAGATGGCTTCGATAATGTGACAGACTTTCGTAAAACACGAAGTCTTATCGGTCTGGTACCGCAGGAGCTGACGCTGGGCTCGTTTGATAAAGTGATCAACACGCTAAATTTTAGCCGCGGTCTTTTTGGCAAACAGCCGAACCCTGCGTATATTGAACAGTTGTTAAAAGATCTGTCACTGTGGGATAAACGAAATAGTGAAATTCTCGCACTCTCAGGTGGAATGAAGCGTCGCGTACTCATTGCAAAAGCACTGGCGCATGAGCCCAGTATTTTATTTCTGGATGAACCCACTGCCGGCGTTGATGTTGAACTACGTAAAAACATGTGGACGCTGGTAAAAAAACTTCGTGAATCAGGGGTCACGATTATTCTCACAACGCACTACATAGAAGAGGCAGAAGCGATTGCAGATCGGGTTGGTGTGATCAGCAATGGCAAGTTACTCTTGCTTGATGACAAGCAAAACATCATGCACAGGCTGGGAAAAAAACAGATAAGCATTACGCTTGAGCATCCACTTTCCAGTATTCCCGACATTCTTTCGAACTGGTCTCTGGAGTTATCTGATGCAGGCGATCAATTAAGTTATGCTTACGACCCGCTCACTGTGGGGGAAAATGTATCTGGTTTGCTCGATGCCATAACTCAGGCGGGTTTGCTGTTGAAAGACATTAATACTTCACAGACGTCTCTGGAGGAAATATTTGTCAGCCTGGTTAACAGAAAACCATGAGCATCAACACGCAGGCAATCAAAGTTATTTATAAATATGAAATGTTACGCGCATGGGAAACCATGCTACAGAGCTTCATCTCACCAGTAATAACTACCGTATTATATTTTGTCGTATTTGGTGCAGCGATAGGTTCGCGTATTCCAGAAATCGAAGGCGTGCCATATGGTACGTTTATTGTTCCAGGTCTGATGATGTTGGCGCTACTCACGCAGAGTATTGCGAATGCTTCATTTGGCATTTTCTTTCCCAAATTTACCGGCACTATCTATGAAGTGATGTCAGCGCCTGTTTCATATATTGAAATTCTAATCGGTTATGTTGGCGCTGCTGCAACGAAATCATTCATCATTGGATTGATTATACTGGCGACAGCAAGCCTGTTTGTGCCACTGGAAATTGCACATCCGATATGGATGCTGAGTTTTTTATTGCTCACCTGCATCAGCTTTAGTCTTTTTGGTTTTATCATCGGCTTATGGGCAGATAACTTTGAGAAGCTTCAACTTATTCCAATGTTGGTTATCACGCCACTGGTTTTTCTGGGGGGCGCTTTTTACTCGGTGAACATGTTGCCACCAGCATGGCAAACGGTCACGCTATTTAACCCAGTGGTTTATTTAATCAGTGGCTTTCGCTGGAGTTTTTTTGAAGTCGCTGATGTCAGTGTCTGGGTGAGCCTTGCCGTGGTTTTACTGTTTCTAACGATTTGCTTGATGGTAGTCGGCTGGATGTTTAAAACCGGTTATCGTCTAAAACGATAGCTGCTTGCTATTCAATACACTACACTAGGCGTTGCAAAAAATCGCTGATTAAATTAGCTGCTGTAATTGGAATGTGAACTCAAGATGTTATTAATTAGTCAGCTGAAAATAAGAACCTGTGTTTGAAATGCGCTGTTTGTACATTCAGACAGGACAAGCTACCGCTTCCATGTTGTAACTTGTCCTGAATGCAGACTATGCTGATTACATATTCGATTAATACTAATGATAGTCAGCTTTACTTCATAAATTTACTTGCCATTCCCATCAAACCACCGATACCACCTGCCGAGTCGAGTAGAGACCCAGCCGAACTAGCTTTATCGACCATCTGAGGTAACACATCCGCCAGTCCATTTACGGCGGTGTCCCGATCAATGTTTAATTTTGATGCAAATGCAGCCACTTTATCCGAACCAAATAACTCGCTGATCTGTCCGCCCGACATGGTTTCGTTAGCGCCGTCACCTAACCATGACATTGCCATGCTGGCAAGCCCACCGCTGCCCTGCATTTTAGAAATTAAAGCCGTGATATCAATGCCCTTTCCATTTCCCATCAACGTGCTTAGTGCAGTCAATAAATTGCCAGATTGAGCATCGCCTAATCCCAGTTTGTTCTGTAATAATTGAACGCCTGTTTGCATTATATCCATGATTGCTACTCCTGTGGTTTTATTCTTGATACTCAATCACTATAACGTAGGCGAGTTAGAAAAAACAATTGCTTACTACGGTTTGACGCAAACAATCAACAGTTGCTGATAGTGGCGGCCTGGTTAGCAGCGTTATATGTTTACGAAGGGGTATTTGAATAGTTATGTAAAACGATTAGCATGCAGTTTGTGTTGTGTTTTTGAAGTAAATGTCAAGCCTCTGTATAGCAACGTGAGCCAGCTAAGCTCATGATGGAGAAAAATAACAACCACTACTAAAGCAATAAATGCGATTCGTGTTTTTTCTTTTTTAGAGCCGTATATTACGCGTTATTTCGCGCTTTTAGGGAGGAGGCTGGCTAACAAATAGCATGGCTTAAGAATAAAAAAATTGTTATCCGTCTTATGATTTCGCTACTTTATGGCAGCAACTTTTATGTTAAATTTTTCTATTATTATTTTTGTTATCGGCTGGGTATTATGGTTTCTTATCGATAAACATCCAGCATCGCTAGGCACGATGGTACCAACAGCGTTAGACAGCATGCTGAAAAACTTTCAGCTGGCTTTTGACATGCTAACGGCAGGTTATTTTCGCGCATCCTATGTTTTTATCTGGCAGGAGCATTATATTGTTCTTACTATTATCTTTGCATTATTGATCTCAGCAATAGCGCAGATGATTTCGGCTGTGTTTCGACGGCGGCATCTGCGCCAGTTGATGTGGCCGAATAAATTGCCTTCAGACAAACATAAAGATCAAGACTCTGCTGAAGACTGATCGTTGTCTTGAAAAAAATCGAGCAGAAGGCGGGTCATAAACCCAGCCTGTTAAGAGTAGCTGGTGCAGTCGCTAGGAGTTTGTCCGAGAATGGAAACCGTAGCGAAAATATCAGTTTTGTAGTAGGTTTTTCCATTCTTGGACAAGCTCCTAGGTGTGTGAATTAGTTTGATCTTTCTCGGCTGATTTTCTGCTCCTTGGCTTTATTCTTCATCGCCTAATTCTTGTTCACCGTTCCAGCCTGTTGCTTTTGCCTTTTGTATTGCTTGTGAGTGTATTCTATGATGATGCTTTGCTAATTCTTCTGGCAACTGGCTGACCATGCAGCCGTACTTGTCCCACTCGCTATTTACTTTTTGTAATAAAGCATCAAGCTCAGCCAGATTCCAGCCTTCACAGGTTTCTGTTTCGGCAAGCAGGCCAAACACCCAAGCATCCCTGATAATTTTAGCTACGGGGGACATACCGCCGGTGGTGTCATTGTTAATACCGGCATACAGTTTTTGATTTCGCATATTTTTACTACATTCCTGGATTCAAGCTTGTATAACCTGAGCCCGCAGCAGGGTGGTTACATTGAGTTGATAAAAAAGGGGGTTAATAACAAGGGGTTAATAAAAACAGGGCTATTTAAGCCGTGCTGGTATTGTAGATTATCATGGATGAGGCAGCAGGCTAAAAAATTATTACAGAGCCTGCGTTCCTGTGGCGGTGTTTTGATGATTTTTATAATACTTGACTGTTTTACTGGGTATTAGTAAAATTAACCTACTAAATTAGTCAGGAATTCTGAGGTTTTTT
>CAZMLD010000031.1:0-8802 GCA_964566975.1 uncultured Thiotrichaceae bacterium
CGATCTTTACCCCAGACGTTTTGTAGATAGCTTATGCGTTGTTGCTGAAACTGTTTGGCTACTTGTAATCGTTTTTCGTCATCGAACCAGAATTGCATCCAACCCTGTATGTATTCTGTCGGACGATATTCACTTTGTGGTGTTAACCATTCGACTTCGCTAGCAGCAATGAGTGGTGTGCTTCCGCCACCGCTAAAGCCAATGAGTACGCCGGCAGATGCCAGCATTCTCACCGCTGCCTGGGTAATGGATGTGCCGGTACCCAGCAGGATGCAGGTGGTATTGGCGATGGGGATGTTCCAGTATTGTTTTTCAGCTTTTTCTTCGGTGAGATATAACACGCGCCCGTCTTTTTGCATAACGCGGCACATTTCCAGGTAATAAATGTTGGCACGTTTAGAATGCAGGATGGCTTTTAAGTCGGTTAGTTGTTCCATTTTTCCTTGTCCATATTTATAACGCTAGCCAATTTATAACGCTATCAAAACCGCGATTACTTTGCTTTTACCTACAGCAACAAGAGCAACATAACGCGATGGGTATCGGTATATATTCTGTCTTAATTTAAAATTTGTATATTATTTTCCCCCACCAATTAATGATACAAGGCGGCGGCTGCCAGTTCACGAGTGTACTCATGCTGCGGATTATTAAGCACTTCATCAACATTGCCTTGTTCGACCACTTGACCATTTTTCATAACGATGACACGATGTGACATGGCACGGATTACGCGTAAATCGTGGCTGATGAAGAGGTAACTTAGCTGGTGTTTTTCCTGCAAGGTGGCCAGCAGGCTTAATACCTGTTTTTGTACGGAGACATCAAGCGCACTGGTTGGTTCGTCCAGCAGTATTACGTCTGGCTCTAGAATGACTGTTCGGGCAATGGCGATACGTTGCCGCTGGCCACCAGAAAATTCATGTGGGTAACGCCATAGTGCGTCTTCATCCAGCCCTACTTCCTGTAATGTAGCGTAAATTTTTTCTAGCCGTTGCTCGCCATCAAGTTGTGGAAAATGCAGTTGTAGGCCTTCTTCTATTATTTGCCGCACGGTCATTCTGGGCGAAAGTGAGGAGAAAGGGTCTTGGAATACGATTTGAAAATGTCGCCGTAGCGGACGCATTTTTTTTTCACTAAATTGGGTGACGTTTTGATCTTTAAAATGTATCTCGCCCTGTGAAGCCAGCAAGCGAAACATCGCCAGACCTAGCGTGGTTTTTCCAGAACCTGATTCACCAACAATGCCTACTGTTTCACCTGAATGTAATGACAGGCTTATGTCGTCTACGGCTTTTATATCATCGACTTTACGGTTGAAGAAACCTTTATACACTGGAAAATAACAACGCAGGTTCTGTGCCTTCATCACCACTTTTGAGCCAGCATGTAAGGTTGCTATTTTTTCATTAGGTTCGCTGCTCAGCAAAAATTTTGTGTATTCATGTTGTGGCTGTGAAAACAGTTTATCGGTTTCATTACTTTCGACAATTTTACCGCCCTGCATAACGCAAACACGGTTGGAAAATCGTCTGACTAGGTTTAAGTCGTGCGTAATAAGCAATATTGACATGCCTGTGTTGTTCTGAATTTCGGTTAACAAATCGAGAATTTGTTGCTGTATGGTAACGTCCAGCGCGGTTGTTGGTTCGTCGGCGATGAGCAAGTCAGGATTACAGGCAAGTGCCATCGCTATCATCACACGTTGGCGTTGACCGCCTGAGAGCGCATGTGGGAAAACATTGACTTTATGTTCTGGCTGTCGAATACCAACCTGGTTTAATAGTTCAATAACACGTTGATGTTTTTCGTGTTTATGTAAGCTTTGATGCAGCGTCAGCACTTCTTCAATTTGTCGACCGATGGTAAATACTGGGTTCAATGATGACATGGGTTCCTGAAATATCATCGCTATATTTTTACCGCGAACTTTTTGAATTCTGCCCTTGCTCAGGGCTAATAAATTTTCATTCTGAAAATGAATCGTCCCTGAATACTCGGTGTTTACATCATCATGCAAACGTAACACCGATAAAGCGGTAACCGACTTTCCTGAGCCAGATTCACCGACAATTGCTAGGTTCTCACCGGCAAACACATCGAAACTTATGTTGTCAATAATTTTAAGCAATCCCTTTTGTGTGTTAAACGAAACACTCAGGTTTTTAATGCTTAGCAATGTTTTTTTATCACTGTTCATTTTTATTTTTCCATTAAAAGTTTAGCTAAACTTTTCGTGTATCCATGGCTTCACGCAAGGCTTCACCAATGAAGATCAATAACATCAAGGTACCAACCAGCACAATAAAGGCACTTAGCGATAACCACCAGGCTTCTATGTTATCTTTTCCCTGTGCCAGTAATTCACCCAGACTTGGCGTGGTGGGCGGCACACCCAAACCTAAAAAATCCAGGCTGGTTAACGCGAGTATTGCGCCACTGATACGAAACGGTAAAAAGGTGATGACTGGCGTTAAACTGTTCGGCAACAGGTGCCGGCTAATAATGGTGTAGTTTGATAAGCCCATTGCTCGGGCAGAGCGTACATAGTCTAGGTTTCGCCCGCGCATAAATTCTGCGCGTACATAATCTGACAGCCCCATCCAGCCAAACAGCGATAATAGAATCAATAATAACCAGATACTCGGCTGAAATATCGAGGCGAAAATAATCAGCAAATACAATTCAGGCATGGATGACCAGACTTCAATCACTCGTTGCATGATTAAATCGGTTTTACCTGCAAAATAACCTTGTACAGCACCCGCTACTATGCCGATGCTGACCCCAATAACCATTAACGCCAGTGCAAACCAGACTGAAATACGAAAACCGTATATCACCCGTGCCAGTACATCTCGCCCTCTGTCATCGGTGCCTAATAAGTTTTGCCGTGACGGCGCAGCAGGGTTAGGCGCATCACTTTCAAAATTAATGGTATTGTGATTGTAGGGGTTTAACGGTTTAATCATCCAGTTATCGCCTTTCGTTAACTGGTATCGAACAAAGCTGTCGGTGTAGTCTGTTGCGGTTTCAAAATCGCCACCGAAGGTTGTTTCTGGGTAATCTATTATTATCGGGAAATAGAGATTTCCCTCAAAGCTAACAATCAACGGTTTATCGTTGGAGATGACTTCGGCAAAAAAAGTAAGCACAAATAATATGCTAAAAATCCACAAGCTGACGTAACCACGTCGATTCGATTTAAAGCGCAGCCATGCTCTTTGTCCTGGTGACAGCCCAGGGGATGGCATGGGTGTTTTCACCTTGCTGTCATCACGGGCCATTACAATGTTGTTGTTTATTTTTTCATTCATAAAAATAGCAGGTTTATTTGTTTACCGAATCAAAATGAATACGTGGATCAATCAGCACATAACTAATATCAGCCAATAATTTTGCAAATAACCCTAACAGGGTAAACAAAAACAGGGCACCCAAAACCACCGGAAAATCTCTTTTTAATACGGACTCATAAGCCAGTAAACCCAGCCCATCGAGAGAAAATATGGTTTCGATTAACAGGCTACCAGTAAAAAATGCACCAATAAAGGCGGCGGGAAAACCAGTAACGAGAGGGATAACGGCGTTTCTGAAAACATGACGATATAACACCGCATTATCAGACAGGCCTTTTGCTTTTGCGGTTAATACATATTGTTTGCGTATTTCTTCGATAAAACTGTTTTTGGTTAACATGGTCATAACCGCAAAGCTGCCAATGACCATTGAGGTGATTGGCAACACCATGTGCCAGAGGTAATCGGTAATTTTACTGTACCATGGCAATGTATCCCAGTTGTCGGAGACAATACCTCGCAACGGAAAAACATCAAAAAAACTGCCGCCGCCAAAAAGCACCAGCAAGGTAATGCCCAGCACAAAACCGGGTATGGCATAACCGATGAGTATCAGTGTGCTGGTGACCACGTCAAAAGTGCTGCCGTCTCTAATGGCTTTGGCAATACCCAGTGGAATACAGGTAGAGTAAATAATGAGAAAACTCCACACGCCTAAACTTATCGACACGGGAAGTTTGGAAACAATTAAATCTATAACACTTTCATTATAAAAATGGCTATAACCAAAATCAAAGGTAAGATAATTCCTCATCATCAAGAAAAAACGTTCATGCACGGGTTTATCAAACCCAAACAGTGCTCGAATTTCTGCAATGTGTTCTTCATCTAGCCCAGTGGCTCCACGATACATGCCTCTGGCACCACCACCGCCAGCCTCCCCTACCATCTGATTCCCTTCTAACTGGCTAATGAGTTGTTCAACTGGGCCGCCAGGAACAAACTGGGTGACCGCAAAAGTAATAAGCATGACGCCAAACAAGGTTGGAATCATCAGCAGCAGTCGTTTTATTATATATGAGAGCATAAATATTGCGCTTATCGCGAATAAGATTTCTGGTTAATATTTTTCATCGTCTTTTATCCACCAGGTTTTTAATAACCAGCTTGTCGGGTCATAATATAATGGCTGTGTTTCAGGTATGCCAAATATATTCCAGAAAGAAACACGATGGAAATCAATAAACCAGTTGGGCACTAGAAATTCGCCATGTACCAGTACACGATCCAGTGCGCGTGAAGCGATTACTACCTGTTCGCGATTTTCAGCCTGAATTATATATGTTATTAGTGCATCCACGACAGGGTCATCGATGCCTGGCAGGTTACGCGAACCGCTCATCTGCGCTGAACTGGAATGAAACATGTTCATTAATTCGTTGCCTGGCGACAGCGATGTGGTAAAACGGCTCACCACCATATCAAAATCAAAGTTGTCTAAACGATGCTTATAAAGTGATGAGTCAACTTTTCTGTAAACGGTTTCAATACCCAGTTTTTTAAGGTTATGGGCATACGGCGCAATAATGCGATAAAACGCTTTTTGCACCAGCAGAATATCCAGTACAAATATTTCACCTTGCTGGTTTTTAAGCACACCCTCCTGGATTGTCCAGCCCGCCTCGGCTAATAAGTCTCGCGCCTGTATTAGATTACCGCGTAAGCTGTATGGCGGCAATGTGGTTGCTGGTTGCCAGTGCTTGCTGAAAACGGCTTCGGGTAGCTGGTGTCGAAATTTTTCGAGTAATGCCAGCTCTTTTCCTACTGGCAAGCCTTGTGCTGCCAGTTCGCTGTTACTAAAATAACTATATGCACGTACATACTGGTCAAAAAAAAGTTTTCTGTTTGCCCATTCAAAATCATAAGCCAAACTTAGTGCTCGTCTGACTCGGACGTCTTTAAATTTATCTCGCCGAGTATTAAAAACAAAACCTTGCATACCAGCATTGTTACTGTGAGATAACCCTTTTTTTATAATTTCACCAGAGTCAAAACGCCCCCCTTCATGTGACCGCGCCCAGCGTTTTGAAGAAAATTCAAAAAAGAAATCAAATTCACCTGCCTTGAATGCTTCAAGCGCAATCGCCGAATCTCGATAATATTTGTAGGTTATGCGGTCGAAATTAAACATGCCTTTTCGCACGCCTAAATCTTTTGCCCAGTAGTCTGGATTTCTCACATATCTGATATTCCTGCCACGTGCATAACTTTCAACCGTGTAAGGGCCACTGGCAATCGGTTTGGTATCGCTGAGTTTTTCAAAAGCGGTATCACCCGCCCACTTCCTGGAAAATATGGGTAGTTCGCCAATAATCATGTGTAATTCACGATTTTTATTTTTGAAATCGAAGCGAACTGTTAAACGATTAATGACTGTGGCTGATTCTACATCGCCGAAATAAACACGAAATTGCGGGTGTGCAGCGGTACTCATCAAGGTATCAAAGGAATATTTAACGTCTTCAGCGGTAATCTCATCGCCGTTTGAAAATCGGGCTAGCGGATTAATATGAAAGGTTGCCGATAATTCGTCATCGGCCAGATAAAAACGTTCTGCAATAAGACCATACATGCTAAACGGCTCATCGAGGCTTTTTTCCAGCAAGCTTTCAAAAACCAGCGTGCTCAGTCCCGCCGCCGAAATACCTTTTAACAAGTATGGATTCAGGCTATCAAAGGTGCCCAGCCCCATCAAATTTATTTCACCGCGTTTTGGCGCATTCGGGTTGGCATAGTCAAAATGGGGGAAATTTTCTGCATATTTGGGTTCATAACCCATGCCCATCGCAGTGGCTGCCTGGGCGGCGAGCGGCAGACAGAAAAGAAGAAAAGCGAATAGTTGAATTCTGACAATAAACAATTTGGGCGTTATGGCTAACATCAGTTTTTATTTTTGATACCTGTAATACTTATTTTTACTTTTTATGGTTGATTTTATGGGTATAATCCGCCTAACATGTGCCATCTGAGTTTACAGTACAGACTAGCTGCTGACTAACGATAACGTCAATAGTTATAGTGAACAGAATTAATAGCTAAACCCTGCAAGTGATTGTGCATATAAAGTGCAAACCCTTGTAGGGTTTAGGTAATAGCTGTTGCTACTCAGATTGCCCCTAAAACCCCTCAGTTTCAGGAAGAAAGGAATGAGAGATTTATTAGGTAAGCTGAATTGCCACACAACAACTACATCTATATGGGGAGCAACGAATGGGTTTTTTACAAGGCAAACGCGTTTTAATTTTCGGTGTTGCGAGTAATCGTTCAATTGCATGGGGCATTGCACAGGCGATGCATCGTGAGGGTGCGGAGCTGGCATTTGCTTACCAGGGCGAAAGGTTAAAAGAACGTGTCGAAAAATTAGCAGGACAATGTGATTCTGATATCATTGTACCTTGCGATGTTGAAGACGATGAACAAATCGAAGCCGTATTTGGTCACCTTGATGACTACTGGGATAGCCTGGATATCATTGTCCATTCTGTTGCTTTCGCACCAAAAGAAATGCTGGAAGGTGATTACCTGGATAATATTACCCGTGCTGGCTTTAATACGGCACACGATATCAGCTCGTACAGTCTCTCCGCCATCGCCAAAGCTGGTCGCCACATGATGCAAAATCGGGACGATGCGGCCATTATTACCATGAGTTACCTCGGCGCAGTACGGGCTTTCCCTGGTTACAATGTAATGGGGCTGGCAAAAGCCAGCCTTGAAGCCAATGTGCGTTATCTAGCGCACTCTCTGGGTCCTGAAGGCATTCGTGTTAATGCCATTTCTGCCGGCCCAATCAAAACACTGGCTGCAAAAGGCATTTCAGGGTTTAGCAAAATCATCAAGCATGTAGAACAAAGCGCACCTCTACGTCGCAACGTAACCATTGAAGAAGTGGGAAATACTTCAGCTTTTCTTTGCTCTAGTCTGGCAAGTGGCATAACCGGCGAAGTCGTTTATGTTGATGCGGGCTATCATACAGCAGGCATTATGGGTGAGCTTCCAGAGTAACTGCACCTAGGAGCTTGTCCGAGAATGGAAACCGTAGCGAAAAAAGGCGAATCTATTCGCCTTTTTTTATCGCTCAACACGAAATCTGACATTGTTAAACAATACAGCCAATAACTTATGAACGAAAACAAAATGAACTTAACAAACAAAGTCCTTTTAGGCATGGTCTTAGGTATTGCCGTTGGCCTGTTTTTTAATCTTAGCGGTTTAAATGCAGCGGGCTCCTTCACCAATGAATACATTGTTAACGGCCTGTTTCACAGCATCGGTAACCTGTTTGTTAATGCGCTAAAAATGCTGGTTGTGCCTTTAGTTTTTTTTTCACTTATTTGCGGTGTATGCGGCATTGGCAATATAAAAACCCTGGGGCGTGTTGGCGGTAAGTCCTTTGCACTTTATATGATGACCACAGCAATCGCTATTACTGTGGGCATTACCGTTGCCGCTTTTAGTGGTATTGGCAGCGGCATGAATCAAACCACTGATGCCGTCTTCGCTGGTAGAGATGCGCCACCGTTAACAGACGTTCTAATTGACATTATTCCGTCCAATCCGATTAACGCCATGGCCAGTGGTGACATGCTGTCGATCATATTCTTCTCTATATTACTGGGCATTAGCATCTTAATGGTGGGTGCCAGGGCACAAAAAGTCATCGACAGTGCTGAAGTTGCCAATGAAATCATGATGAAGATGGTTGGCATTGTGATGGCGGTTGCGCCTTATGCCGTTTTTGCATTAATTGCAAAAGCGATGGCTGAACTTGGCATTGATTTATTAACGCAATTAGCGGGTTATGTTTTAGTGCTGGTTGGCGTGCTGATGTTGCACTTGTTTGTTACCTTAATGATTGTTTTAAAAGTTTTCTCTGGCTTAAGCCCGATAATATTCCTGAGAAAAATCAGGGGGGCGCAAATTTTTGCCTTTAGTACCGCCAGCTCCAATGCAACAATTCCGGTGACGTTGAGAACCGTCACCAAACGTATGGGCGTGGACAACTCTGTTGGCTCATTCACCGTGCCTTTTGGGGCAACCATAAATATGGACGGCACGGCAATTATGCAAGGTGTTGCCACCGTCTTTATCGCCAATGTTTATGGTGTCGAGCTTGGTCTCGTCGGCTATTTAACCGTTATTTTAATGTCGGTACTGGCTTCAATTGGCACCGCAGGTGTGCCTGGTGTCGGTTTGATTATGCTGTCGATGGTATTTTACCAGGTCGGTCTGCCCATCGAAGGCATCGCTCTTATTCTGGGTGTTGACCGCTTGATGGATATGATTCGCACCGCAGTTAATGTATCGGGAGATGCCGTGGTTTCTTCTATCGTAGCCAAAAGCGAAGGTAAAATGGACATTGAGGTATTTAATGATCCGAATGCAGGCGCAACGGAAAGCAGTGAGCTGATGCACACTAACCAGTCGGCATCACAGGAGCGTT
>CAZMLD010000031.1:8902-12190 GCA_964566975.1 uncultured Thiotrichaceae bacterium
CTTAATGCATTTCAACAAACTCAACATCAGCGCTAAGCTGGTAACCTTTATTTCGTATTGTCCGAATCAAGGTAGATTTGTGTGAATCGTGCGTTAACTTTTTACGTAACTTTGATATTGCCATGTCTGCCGACCTGTCCAGTGGCGACCATTCTCGGCCTGAAAGTATATTAAGTATTTCTTCACGATGAATGGTGACATTGGGTCGGCTAATCAGCGCTAATAACAGGCGGTATTCAGTACTGGTGATTTCTATATTAATCGCATCAGGTGAATATAGCTGTTGGCTGACGAGGTTGAGGCTCCAGCCTGAGAAGTAGGCATGTGTTTTGTTTATTGTTGTTAACTGCGATGCCTGAGTACGACGCAATACGGATTGAATTCTCGCAATCAGTTCTTTTTCTACAAAGGGCTTGGTGATGTAGTCATCCGCACCCACTTCAAAGCCACTGACCTTATCATCAATATCAGCTTTCGCAGTAAGAAAAATAATTGGTGTGTTTAAAAGATGGCGAATTTCCTTCGCAAGCGTTAAGCCATCTCTGTCAGGCAACATAATATCAAGCAGTATCAGTGATACATCTTCGTTATCAACTAACACTTTATGGGCAGCATCAGCACTATGAGCAGATACAAAGTCATAATCATGGTTTTCGACATATCGCTTAACAAGTCGACACAGGCGCTGGTCATCATCTACAAATAATATTTTATTTTTGCTCATTAAGCCCTTGTCCTTAAAATAAATTTCTGTACCAAGGCTCTACTTTTTTCAATTGTACCGTATTCCAGAATACAATAAGCCTTATAACTAGAGACTTTGGCGCAATACATTTACGAATAAAAATATTTAAAATTTCACTGCTTTTCGGAAACTGATCCTGCGTTACCCTCTTCGACCATCTCAAGTCTCGTGCCTCAATCAGCAAAATTTTAATTTATTTTTCTTGCGTGCCTGTATCGTGCGACGACCTCTATTAAATTTAGAAATATAATATATCTTAAATATCATGATTTTATAGTCTATATTTATTATATTTACAAAACTTTACAAATTACCACCTCTACTTTTTATCTCAGATATTCACCTCTTTTCAGCAAACCAGATGCATTGAGGTTCGAGCTGGCAACCCTAGGAGCTTGTCCGAGAATAGAGAACCTACTGCAAATCCCATAAAAACCAGAAGGTGAGCTTATCGAAATCGTTAAATATACCCAATATTCACCTCATTCGATAAACTCACCTTATGGCTTCTCTGTGATTTTCGCTACGATTTCTATTCTCGGACAAGCTCCTAGTTTAGCGTACAGTTTGTAACTCACAGTAACATTCCCAGAGTGCATGCCGAAAAGCGCCCTGAATTTTATATTAAAGAATTCGTTCATATTACCGATTAGTTGTAGCGAAGAGCAGTATTTAAAAGCATTTCATCTGTATCTATACAATACAGTTTGAATAGCCAAAATGTTATATAAGATGAGGGGAAACAAGTGGATTTAGCAACGCTTATAGGCATAGTTGTAGCAATAGGGTTTATTATCGCCGCTATTTTAATGGGCGGTGAAATGGGGTCTTTTGTCAACGTTCCTGGCCTTATGATTGTTGTTGGTGGCACATTCGCCGTCGTTACCATGAAGTTTTCTCTTGGTGACATGATGGGGGCTTTTAAAATTGCCGCCAAAGCGTTTTCTCATAAAGCAGAAAAACCCAGTGAAATTATTGAACAAAGCGTTGAACTGGCCAATGTCGCCAGAAAAGAAGGTCTCCTCGGCCTAGAAAACGTTGATGTAAAAAATGAATTTCTTGCCAAAGGCATCACTATGGTCGTTGATGGCAACCCGCCTGAGCTGGTATACAAAATTCTTTCCAAAGAAATCGGCTTGTCTATTGAGCGTAATGAAAAAGGCCTGAGTATTTTTAAAGCAATGGGTGACGTAGCACCAGCCATGGGAATGATTGGTACGCTGATAGGTCTGGTGCAAATGATGTCAAACATGAGCGACCCCAAATCCATTGGCCCAGCAATGGCAGTTGCCTTGCTTACCACTTTGTATGGTGCTGTCATTGCCACTGTCTTTGCTCTGCCCATTGCAGACAAACTTGCACTACGCAGCGATGAAGAGCGTTTAACCAAATCAATGATTCTTGAAAGCATCAGTGCCATACAGGAGGGGTTAAACCCACGCATGATTGAAGGGCTACTAAGTATTTACTTATCAGACAATGATAAAAGTAAAGACAAAGAAGAAGTAAAGGGTGAAACCGCCTAGCAGGCGAATATCATGAGTGATGGAGCTGAAGTCAAGAAAAAGTGCCCAACTGGCATTCCTGCCTGGGTCATGACTTTTGCAGACTTAATGTCACTGCTGCTGGCGTTTTTTGTCTTGCTATTTTCTTTTTCAACCATGGATATTGCCATTTACAAAGAAATAGCCGGCTCATTAAGAGATGCATTCGGCGTGCAACGTGAGATTGTAGCAAAAGAATCACCTCGCGGCATCAACATCATTGCTCGTGAATTTAGCCCAGGTCGCCCACAGCCCACACCGATAAATGAAGTTCGGCAAATGACCACAGATGAGAGCAGATTACACCCAGTATTTACCGATCCATCCAAAGAAGGACAGGAAAACGCCAATACCACCCTAAGTGAAGAAGAACGTGATCGAATAGAGCGCATTAAAAGAGACAGTGGCTTATTGCAAGAAGCACTTAATCAAGAAATCAAAGCCGGCGATGTGGAGCTTGAAATAACGACAAAATATATTCTTATCCGAATTAGGGAAAAAGGCTCCTTTCCATCAGGTAGTGCCAATATTATCAAACCATTTGTCCACATCGTGGACAAAATCAGTGAAGTTTTCACTAATTTCGATGGCGTTATCGTGGTATCGGGGCATACTGATAACATCCCTATCCGAACCAGTCGCTTTCGATCTAACTGGGAGCTATCCTCATCCAGAGCGGTCAGTGTCATTGAAGAGCTGATAAAAAGACGCTCGCTTCGAGATAAAAGCTTCAAAATTGAAGCACATGCCGCAACCGATCCGATTGCCTCAAACGACACCTCCACCGGCCGTGCAAAAAACAGGCGGGTTGAAATCAAAATGCAGTACCCGCGTGAATAAAAACCTAGAATTTCAAAAGGCCATTATATTTTTCAATACATTGCGATAATATATCGTATAATATGTATAGAGCTTGACCGTTCTATTTTCAGTAGTACCACCTAGGGGATGACATGGCTTCGACGTGGGTAGCAAAACCTGAGGTGCATGCAGAGGTGT
>CAZMLD010000032.1:0-11997 GCA_964566975.1 uncultured Thiotrichaceae bacterium
CATGCCCAACCAGAAACAATGCGGTGCCGGTTTGCTTGGCAAAACGCACCAGTTGCGCCGCGCTTTCTCGTACCTGCGCCACGCCACCAGGGGCAGACTGTAACGCTTCGGTGTAAATAGTCTGAATAGAATCAATAACCATGACTTTGGGTTTTGACTCAGCAGACAGGGTGATAATGCTTTCCACGCAGGTTTCGGAGAGCAATTTAAAGCACTTTTCATTTAGCCCCAGTCGGTGTACGCGCATGGCTATTTGTTGTAGCGATTCTTCGCCCGTGACATATAAACAGGGTAGCGATTCACTCAAGCTGGCGAGGGTCTGGGTGAGCAGAGTAGACTTACCAATGCCTGGATCACCGCCAATTAAAGTGACTGAGCCATGTACTAAACCGCCGCCAAGCACACGATCGAGTTCGCTGATTTTAGTCGGCGTACGCATTTCTGCGTGCATTTGAATATCTTCTAATGCCTGAATGCTTGCCTGACCTTTTTTACCAGCAAATCCCTGACGGTTGTTACTGGTAATGGCGGCGAGGGTTTCACTCAGGGTATTCCATTCACCACAGTCGCCACATTGCCCAGCCCATTTTGGCGCGATGGCACCGCAGGCGTTACAACTGTACTGAATTTTTGTTTTAGCCATTTTTTTAACACTCATACATAATTTTGGTAAGCGATCGCGTCTCGCGCGGCTACATAGTGTTGCGACGTTATTTAGGTGCTTTCAGTAGACTCATGGTTTTCACCCGCACCTAGTCTGGCGTTTTTCACTTTGGCGGTTTGTACTGCATTATTGGTGGTACGCATTATTTCAATGGTGTAATCGCCAATCATCAAACTGGTGCCATTTGGTGGAATGATTTCCATGTGTTCCAGAATTAAACCATTCAGGGTTTTTGGTCCATTGGTGGGTAGCGACCAGGCCAGCGCGCGGTTTATCTCGCGGATATGGGTGTTGCCGTCAATTTGGTAACTATTGTCATCCTGCTTGTGAATGCCGGGCATTCTGGTCGGTGAGTCGGTAGTAAACTGACCGACGATCTCCTCCAGAATATCTTCCAGTGTGACCAGACCCTGAATGCTGCCGTATTCATCAACCACCAGCCCGGAGCGGCGGCGGTTATCTTTAAAATTGAGTAACTGGCGAGTGAGCGAGGTGCCAGCAGGAATAAAATAGGCGGGTACGATGAGGCTCTTCAGTGTTTTCAGGTTGAGTTCGTCGCGCGAAAATAAATTGAGTACTTTACGCAAATGCAAAACACCGATGGCGTTGTCGATGCTGTCATGAAACACCGGAACCCGGGCGCGCTGATTGTGGCTGATCTGATGCACGATATCATTCCAGTCATCATTTAAATCGATGCCAGTGATTTCATTGCGTGGGATCATAATGTCCTCCACGCTCACCTGCTCCAGGTCGAGAATGCCCAGCAGCATATCCGAGTGTGCCTGTGGCATGAAGTGTTCGGCTTCGATGACCACAGCGCGTAACTCATCGGCATTGAGTTCGGGTTTGACTTCCCTGTCGGCGTGTATGCCAAATAGTCGTAATATGCCATTTGAAAAAAAGTTGACCGACCAGACAAAGGGGTAAAGCGGTGTGGCAATTAAGGTATAAACAAAGGCCGCTGGAAAGGCGAGTTTTTCCGGTTTTAATGCTGCCAGCGTTTTCGGCGTGACTTCGGCAAAAACCAGAATAACAAAGGTTAAAACGAATGGGGCGATAATAAGGCCAACTTCGCCATACAGTCGTAATGCGATGATTGTAGCAATGGTTGCAGCAAAAATATTAATAATGTTGTTGCCAAGCAAAATCAAACCCAGTAGTCGGTCTGGTCGTCTGAGCAACTTAAGGGCAAGTTTTGCGCCTTTATGGCCTTTGTCGGCAAGGCTTTTTGCACGATAACGGTTGAGTGTCATCAATGCGGTTTCTGAGCCGGAAAAAAAAGCGGAAAGAAAGATCAGTACGGTAAGAGTGGTAAATAACGTGGTGATGGATAATTCGTTCAAGAAGAATAACCTGTTGTGTGTCCTTTGCTTCGCAAATGGTATAGCAGTGTGCAGCTATTTTGTGCAATGCTTGCTATGCGGGTTGGTGTGTCGATGAATTCTTTCTGCTTCATGTTAACAAAATTTCCAGCGCATATTTACTACCAAAATAGGCCAGCATAAGGCTGAAAAAACCCGCTAACGTCCAACGCACCGCTGTGCGCCCACGCCAGCCCAGTCGCCAGTGTCCGATTAATAAAATCAGATAAACCAGCCACGCCATTATTGACAGAAAAGTTTTGTGTGCCAGTTGTTGTGCGAACATGTTTTCGAGAAAAATGAGACCACTGCCTAGGGCGATGGTTAATGTGATAAAGCCAATAACAATGGTTTCAAATAATAGGTTTTCCATGCTTTTTAATGGCGGCATCAGCCTGATGAACCCACCAGGCTGGTGGGCGCGTAGATATTTATTTTGCACCGAGAGTAACATGGCCTGGGCAGCTGCCAGTGCCAGCAGGCTATAGGCGATGATTGACGTTGTGATATGAAAAATCAACACGAGAGAGCTACTAATAGTCAATATATGTTCGTCACTCTCAGTGAACTTAAGCAGCATAGTGAGTACAGCAAGAGGCAACAGGATGATGGCCAGTATTTCAACCGGATAGCGCCATGTGGCGATTAATGCAAACAAAACAATAAAAGCACTGATTAATGACTTGGCATTGTCGAACCCCAAATTAATGCCAAGGGGGCTGAATATATTGTAATACAGCGACACGCTGTGCAAGATTAAACCCGCTAAACCAATGGCGATAATATGATTTTTTGATAGTGCGCCGGTGTTTTTTTCGCCTTTTCGTCTCGCGTTGTTAATGTAAATAAACAATAGCGCAGAGCAGGTGAAATAAAGAAAAATAGCGCCAAACTTTAAAATGTATTGTTCCATACTAAATTTGTGTTGTTTATAACTGGTTGAATATAACTGACTAAAAAGTAGTAATAAATTTCCCCCCAGTCTTTGCCAGTCAGTGGTGAGACCGTGTCTTCTTTTGTTCAGCCATAATCCCTGCATAGAATTACGATGCGTAACTTCTCAATAACTCGTGGCGGCTGTGTACTTTGAGACTGACGATAATGCCAGCAAGTTAAACAGTAATATTCGTCATTCCTGCATGTTTTTAGCAGGAATCTAGCTGGTAGCGCATGGATTCCCGCTAAAAACATGCGCGAATGACGGCGACCGCCACTGGTTATTGAGAAGCTAATACGATGCTAGCACAACTCTTTGAAAAACAGATCATATTTAAAATATCCCGCCAAATCTGTGGGTGCGACTACATATTTAAAAACGCTATGTTTTCCAAATGCTTGCACTATAAGTCGTCTTTCTATACAGGGATTAGATTTCAACATAATATCATATAGTTGCCAGATTGCTGTTGAAATAGCACATAAAATGTCAGACGGGCTCTAACTCTCTCCGTTTTAAGATTTTTCTTATGTTTTATTGGCAAATTCACAAAGAAGTCACTACGCTAATTCGTTATAATTCCCTTTCTATAAACTAGCCATCGTGTTTCGCAGGAAAACGCTGGTTAACTTTTTTATCAGCAGGTAAACCATGTTCGATGGACTAAGTGACCGCCTTGCCAGTACCGCACAGAAATTACGTGGTGAAGGTCGATTAACCGAAACTAATATTCAGGATGCATTGCGTGATGTACGCATGGCTTTGTTAGAAGCCGATGTCGCGCTGGCGGTGGTACGCAGCTTTATTGATGATGTGAAACAACGTGCGCTGGGTGAAGAAGTCTTAACCAGTCTGAAGCCGGGCCATGTTTTCATCAATATTGTTCAGGATGAACTGATCAAAGTGATGGGCGTGCAAAACGAGCAACTTGATTTAAGCGCGCAACCGCCCGCCGTGGTATTGATGGCAGGCTTGCAGGGCGCGGGTAAAACCACCACAGTGGCGAAACTGGCTAAAATGCTCAGTGACAAAGAAAAGAAAAAGTCATTGCTGGTGAGCTGTGATATTTATCGACCCGCGGCGATAAAACAGTTAGAGACACTGGCAGCGCAAGTTGGCGCAGAGTTTTTTCCCAGTAATACCAGTCAAAAACCCACTGATATAGCCCGCGCGGCACTGGATTACGCACGTAAGCATTATATTGATGTGGTATTGGTTGATACCGCTGGACGTTTGCACATTGATGAGCAGATGATGGCTGAGATTAAAGCCATTCACGCGGCGGTGAATCCAGTAGAAACCCTGTTTGTGGTTGACAGCATGACCGGTCAGGATGCTGCAATCACGGCAAAAGCGTTTAATGAGGCGCTGCCGTTAACCGGTGTGGTATTGACGAAAACTGACGGTGATGCCCGTGGCGGTGCCGCGTTGTCAATCCGCCAGATTACCGGCAAGCCCATTAAATTTATGGGTTCGGGTGAAAAAATAGAAGCCCTTGAGGCCTTTCACCCAGACCGCGTAGCATCACGCATACTAGGCATGGGTGATGTGCTGTCACTGGTGGAAGAAGTCCAACAGAAAGTGGACCATAAAAAAGCCACCAGGCTGGCGAAAAAAATTCAAAAAGGTAAAAACTTTAATTTTAATGATCTTAAAGAGCAATTCGAGCAAATGCAGAACATGGGTGGTATGGCAGGGCTAATGGACAAATTGCCCGGTATGCCGGGCATGGCCGACAAACTAAAAGATAAGGTGAATGACAAAGAAATGGGCCGCATGGTTGGTATCATTAATTCCATGACAGCAAAAGAAAGAGCCTTTCCAGACATCATCAAAGGCTCACGAAAACGCCGTATAGCTGCAGGCTGTGGCCTACAGGTACAAGACGTAAACCGCCTCATCAAACAGCAGATGCAGATGAAAAAAATGATGAAAAAAATGTCCAGAGGCGGCATGGCAAAAATGATGCGCGCAATGAAAGGCGGTGGCGGCATGCCACCAGGCATGGGTGGACCTGGTGGCATGGGCTTTTAGATGGCTATTGGTAATGCCGACAAGTATAATAGTAAAATTCTTACATATCACGAAAGCCACATTGATCAGCTACTGATGTCATCCAAACTGCCCATTGCGCCTGCGCGCAAACTCTTCATTAAAACCTATGGTTGCCAGATGAATGAATATGATTCATCGCGCATATCCGATGTTCTCGCCGACTCACACAATCTTGAGCTGACTGACAATGCAGAAGACGCCGATGTGCTTTTGCTCAATACCTGTTCGATTCGGGAAAAAGCCCAGGAGAAAGTGTTCTCGCAACTTGGCCGCTGGAAGAACTGGAAAAAAGACAAACCTGATTTAGTGATAGGTGTGGGTGGTTGTGTCGCCAGTCAGGAAGGCGCTGCAATTCAAAAACGTGCGCCTTATGTCGATGTCGTGTTTGGCCCACAAACCATTCATCGTTTGCCAGAAATGCTGTCAAATGTAAGTGCAACACATAAAAAAGTGGTCGACATCAGTTTTCCTGAAATTGAAAAGTTTGATTGCATGCCACAGCCAAAAGCTGATGGTCCATCTGCTTTTGTGTCGATTATGGAAGGTTGCAGCAAATACTGTAGCTTTTGTGTGGTGCCTTATACCCGTGGTGAGGAAGTCAGCCGGCCGTTTGATGACGTGCTTGCCGAAGTAGCGGGATTAGCCGAGCAAGGTGTACGTGAAGTCAATTTGTTAGGGCAAAATGTTAACGCCTATCGGGGCGCGATGCATGATACGGGTAGTAGTGACGAAGCGGTGCTGGCAGACTTGGCTTTATTGATTCATTATGTTGCCGCTATTGATGGCATTGAACGCATACGTTTTACCACCTCCCACCCGATGGAATTTAATGATGACTTAGTAGCGGTGTATTCCCAGGTGCCTGAACTGGTTAGTTTTTTACATCTGCCAGTACAAAGTGGTTCAGATAAAGTACTAACAGCGATGAAACGTGGGCATACGGCGATGCAGTATAAAGACCTTATTCGCCGTCTAAAAATTGCGCGTCCAGACATTTCAATTTCTTCCGACTTTATTATTGGTTTCCCTGATGAAAGCGATGCAGACTTTGCCGACACCATGAAGCTGATAGAAGAGGTGGGTTTCGATCACTCCTTTAGTTTTATTTACAGTGCGCGACCAGGTACGCCTGCTGCCGTTTTGTTTGACAATACCACTGACCTGATTAAAAAACATCGGCTGGGTATTTTGCAAAGTATTATTTCAAGCAATGCCGCGGCCATCAGCCAGCAGATGATTGGTACTGTGCAGTCGGTACTGGTTGATGGTGTCTCCCGAAAAAGTGCCGAGAAAAAAAGTAAAGCGCAGATTTCAGGGCGTACAGAAAACAACCGCGTGGTTAACTTTGCTGGTGATGTCGCATTAACAGGCGAATTTGTTGATGTTAGAATTACTGACGCATGGACGAACTCGCTGCAAGGTGAGCTGCTTGGTATGACTAGGAATAAAAAGCCAAAATATGCCTTATCCAGCGGTGAACGTCGCAAAATTGCATGATTATATTTTGCCTGTAACCGCTCTTTCAGAGAATATAATTATTAATGCATAGCCCAGAAAATCAATCGTTAACGACGATAGTGACTATTAACTTTGAACTTTTGCCGGTGGACAACCAGCGCCTAGCGAATTTGTCTGGGCCGGTGAATAAACACCTAACGCAAATAGAAAATTATTACCATGTTAAAATTAACTGTCGCAGTAATCACTTTGAGATCAGCGGAGAAGGACGAATTTTAAAGACGGTGAAAAGTGTACTGCAAACACTCTACAATGTAGCGGGGCATGAAACTCTGTCACCAGCAGCCGTGCAGCTGTACCTGAACGATAATGTTGAAGACGATCTGGCAACGTCGATAGAACAAAATAGTGATGGCAGTGCTACTGGCTGCGGTCGCTTTGCAAAAAACCGCAGTGGCAAGATTAATGGTCGAGGTAAGAGCCAGCAACAATACCTGGCGCAAATTAGAAACCGTGACTTAACCATTGGTGTCGGTCCAGCAGGCACCGGTAAAACTTGGCTTGCCGTTGCCTGCGCGGTGGAAGCGTTGGAGAACGATCTGGTTGGCCGTTTGATTCTGGTGCGCCCTGCGGTAGAAGCGGGCGAACGGCTGGGCTTTTTACCCGGTGATCTGGCGCAGAAAATAGACCCTTATTTACGACCCATGTATGATGCCCTGTTTGAAATGATGGGGCAGCAAAAAGTGGCAAAATGCATAGAACGAAATATTATTGAAATTGCACCGCTTGCCTATATGCGTGGCCGTACGCTAAACGATGCATTCATTATTCTTGATGAAGCGCAAAATACCACGATCGACCAGATGAAGATGTTTTTAACGCGTCTTGGTTTTGGTTCGAAGGCAGTCATTACTGGCGACATTACTCAGGTTGATTTGCCCCGCGATAAAACATCGGGTTTACGTCATGCATTAAAGCTACTCTCGACTATCGATGATATTGGCGTTACCCGATTCCAGAATGCAGACATAGTCAGACACCCGTTGGTGAAAAAAATTGTTAAGGCATATGAAGCAGATGAGTCAAAATAAGGCGACCCTGCTAAGGTTCAGATTACTAGCCCGAATATTTCATAGGTGCGCTACTAATTCGGCTTAACTTTATGATATTACAGATAAAATTTAGTATATTAGCAAAGTGCACTATGCGCCCGTTCACCGCTATGCAGTTTTTGGAAAAATTTCAGCGATCATTTTGCCCGATTCGCCTGCAACCATAGCTATGGCTATGCTTTTCGCCGAATCGAACAAACTGACCCACTGATATTTCCCCAAAATTCTGCATTCCTATGAAATATTCGGGCTAGAAACTCCCATAACCTGATACCATGTTACTAACAGTAGAAATTTCAACTTCAGAGCAGTTGGCATCTGAATCAAACAATGGCGACAAGGAACACACTGTGCCTGAGCTGGCGTTGTTACAGGCTTGGGCGAGCGCAGCTTATTTAGAAAAACGTCCTGTTATTGCCTGTTTACGAGTGACCACTCTGGCAGAGATTCAACAGCTCAATAAACAATATCGAGATATAGATAAAACCACCAATGTTTTGTCTTTTCCTATGCAATCACCCGAAGAAGCAGGCATTAGTCTGTTAGGTGATATTGTTTTATGTGCGATGGTGATCAATAGCGAAGCACAGCAGCAGGCAGTGGTGGCGCATGCACATTGGGCGCATATGGTGGTGCATGGCATGCTGCATCTACAGGGCTTTGATCATGTCGAAAATGAACAGGCTGAAGAAATGGAGCGACTTGAAATTAGCATTCTTAATCAACTAGGGTTTGAAAATCCATACAGCCCATGTGTAGACAAGGATGCGTAGAAGAGCATATGTAGGCAAAAATAATTACAGTAACAAATACACAGTTCATGAATATGAAAAAGAAAATAGTGACCCAGTTTACCGCACTAAAAAACAGATTTTTTAAAGTAAAAAATGCCAAGGTTGATTTATTACAGCATATTCGTAGCGCCCAGCGTGAAGGCGTAATCGACCTCGATGCGTTAATGATGATTGAAGGCGTATTGCAGGTGTCTGAAATGCGCGTGCGCGATATCATGGTGCCGCGCTCACACCTTGTTGTGGTGCAGGAAGATCTTGGCATTGAAGATATGTTAGCTATTGTTGCCAACTCAGGACATTCTCGCTTACCTGTTGTTGATGAAGGGCTGGACGAGGTGGTGGGCATTTTACTGGCAAAAGATTTAACGCATTATAATGATGAAACCAGTCGCGCTGCATTTGAGCTCAATGACATTTTACGCCCAGCTATTTTTGTTCCAGAAAGTAAGCGATTAAAAGTGTTATTAAGGGATTTTCGTGAAAGCCGAAATCACCTAGCAATGGTCATTGATGAATACGGTGGGGTCGCTGGTCTGGTGACGATTGAAGATGTGCTGGAGCAGATTGTCGGTGAAATTGATGATGAGCATGATGCCGCAGACGTGACCAACATTCGTCCGAATGGCTTACAGCGATACACGGTTCGCGGATTAACCCCGCTGGATGAATTTAATCAGTATTTTGATGCTAAATTAAGCCATAAAAAATTTGACACCATCGCGGGTCTGGTTACCTTTGAGCTAGGTCATCTTCCCATCCGTGGTGAAGAAGTCACCATTGCACCGTTTCACTTTAAAATTATTAGCGCAAACTCACGGCGCATTAATAACATGCAGGTCAGCCTGTTATCCGACAGTGAGCCAGATTCAGGTACAGCTACAGGTGATGACTCGGCTGCTGGTGGTAGTGCTGAGGCTGGTCGTGGTGCTCTGCCTGACACTAAAAAATGAAAAAATGAAAGTGAGTGGTGAGCCATGAAAAAAACGGAATATTTTTATCGCTTGCACTGGCTGCAATGGTCGTTGTTGAGCCTAGTGGCTGGCGGGCTAACCACGCTGGCATTTGCGCCATTTGATTTAAGCTGGCTGGCGTTTTTAACGCTGGCGGTAGCGTTTTACTTCTGGAATAAATTGCCCGCTAAACAGGCGGCCATGAGTGCTGGCCTGTTTGCTTTAGGTTTACAGGGCACTGGCGTTAGCTGGATTTTTTTAAGCGTACACACCCATGGTAATGCGCCCGCCCTCTTTGCCGCCTTGCTAATCTTTTTACTGGCTTGTTATTTAAGCCTTTATACAGCAATGGCTGCCTATACCGTTAATCGTTATTTACCGAACAAACCCGTGTTACGGTTAATGCTTTTTTATCCTGCTAGTTGGGTGGTATTTGAATGGTTGCAGGGTTATGTGTTTACCGGCTTTGCCTGGATGCAACTGGGATACACGCAAATTGATCTACCGCTATCAGGTTTCGCACCCGTTTTTGGTAATCATGCCGTGAGCGGTTTCGTTGCGATGTCTGCTGGCGCATTGGTTTTATTGGTGTTATATGGCAGGCAAGGACAGCTTAAATCGGCATTATCTGTACTATTACCCGTGCTATTGCTGTGGCTGCTAGCAGCCCAGCTAAAAACAGTAAGCTGGACAGAAAAAGCGGGTGATGCCATTCATGTTAGTGTGGTGCAGGGCAATATCGCGCAGGCAGATAAATGGAAGCCAGAGATAAAACAGTTAACGCTGGACAGATACCGTGATTTAACGCTGGCGCAACAACAGGATGTTGACCTGTTTGTCTGGCCAGAAACAGTGGTGCCGAGTTTTCTGCATCGTGTTGAACCTTATTTACTGCAATTACGTCTTGATATGCAGCAACGAGAGGCGGATTTACTGTTAGGTATCTTTGTTAAAAATGAACAAAATCGTACGCTTAACGCCGCAATAAGCATCAATGGCGGCATTTATTATAAACGTCACCTAGTGCCGCTGGGTGAATATGTCCCCTTTCGTTTTTTGATTGAGTTTTTTAATCGCTTTGTCGATATTCCAATGTCAGATATAATCACCGGACCAGATCAGCAAGCTTTATTAATGGTCGATGGCATACCGCTGGGGTTAAATATCTGTTTTGAACAGGTTTTTTCGCGCAATATTATTAGAGACTTGCCCGAAGCAAAACTGCTGGTGAATATGAGTAACGATGCCTGGTTCGAAGATTCACACCAGCCGCACCAGCATCATGTTATTGCTCGTACGCGTGCGCTGGAAACGGGTCGTTACATGATACGTTCTACCAGTACTGGCATTACTTCACTGATTGGGCCGCATGGTGAGGTTATTAAGCAGCTACCGCAATTTGAAATAGCGGTGTTAAACGGTGAAGTGCAACCACTCAGTGGTGCCACCCCGTTTGTGCGCTGGGGCGATGGTCTGATTGTTGGCTTGTGTAGTTTGTTCTTGCTGGGGTTTGGCTTTGCGTTTTTTTCTGCAAATAAACGCAAAGAAAAAGAAGCGAAGGCTTAATTATCACCTGCCTGGCGTTGAAAAAAATAATCGTGCTCACAGCATTCGCAGCGGCTGATTGTGCCGCTACTGAAAAACACTTCTGTGTTACCGCAGTTTTCACATACTAATATACCAGGCTGGGCAATTTCGCCGCTTTTATAACTTGTTAGCTGCTCGTGCAAGTCGAATTCAGCACTGGGTTTTGCCCGTTTGAACTGCTCCAACTCCTGTCGAGTATGCTCAGCAACGGAGAGAAATAACACCATCACTTTGCGTTCCACCTCCTCAATATCCAGCATTAGCCAGTCATAGAATTCTGCGCTAGATTCCATCATCTGTTCGGCCGCCTCATTAACATCGAGTTTAATGTACTCACCGATGGCAAATGCTTCTTCGCTGCTGATTTTGCCAGGGAGAACGACCTGATGTTTCGCCAGTTTTAGCGCTTTTTGCAGAGACATATCACCCGTATTCGATTGTGCAAATGCCTCTTGCATCACTTTTATCATCTGGTTGTAGGCGGATATAAGATGATTGGCTGATTTTTTTTGTAATTGGATCATGGTCTGCTTTGTTAGTATAGTTTCATGCGGCTACCTGGTGTATCCTTCCACTTTGTTTAAAACCCTGTCCGTTCTGTTAAATCTTAACCTTCAGCACCTTAGGCGCTCGTACAGGTTCAACTGATTTTTTAAGGCTAAACCGCTGGATAGCTAGCTTATCGCCGTTGCTATAGGGCATTACTATTTTTAGATGTCTATAGTTATAGCCTGGAATTTTTCGGCTGTGTGCGGCCACCCGACGAACTGCACTATTAATTAAATTGCTTATGAATGAAGAATACCAGGCTCAGAAAATAGAAGAAGAAATCCAGAAAAACTGGCATGAAACAGCGGCTTTTCGTGTTTCTGAAGATTCAACAAAAGAAAAATTTTACTGCCTCGCGATGTTCCCCTATCCCAGTGGGCGCTTGCATATGGGGCATGTGCGTAATTACTCTATTGGCGACGTGATTTCACGTTTTCAGCGTATGTCAGGTAAAAATGTTCTGCAACCGATGGGCTGGGATGCCTTTGGTTTACCTGCCGAAAATGCGGCGATCAAAAATAAAGTGG
>CAZMLD010000033.1:0-11930 GCA_964566975.1 uncultured Thiotrichaceae bacterium
AAATAATAAATGTGGTTTCATCACTAGCTCCCAAAATCAATGGCATGTCGAGCAGTAGAAATCTCGCCCCTTATTTTTCTTCTTGCTGATTTACAGCTTCTGCATGATACATCCAACGCTAACGCACAAACTACAGCAAGCACCCTCAACCACACCATCACTATCCCTACTAACGCTCGAATTTAGTGATGCGACATTGGCTCACAATACGCTACATTCAGGTACTCACTAATTATTATTTCTTTTCTGGTTTTTATTTTGAAAAAAATCGCTATTGGAGAATGTCCTATGAGGGGTATGGCACAGTAAGCACTGGGACGGTGAAAATCAACACTCACTTGAGTATGATGCTTGAATTCTCTGGCTGAACGCATCGAAAAACCGTCTCCTTCTCCATGCTGACCAATACCTAACATAACCACTTGGTATTGACGAAAGTCTATTGTTTGTTGAGGCATGGACAACGCTAACAACATATTATCCAGACCTTGTGGATGATTAAATACTAGGAGCTGTTTGTGTATATCCTTATCAGCAACACCAACTCTGGCAAATTCACTCCACTCAACACTCACCGACTCGTCTACTGTAAGCGACTCCTCTGAACAGCCTGACAGTGTTGAAACAATGGCTACAATAAATAACAAATATAAAAAACAAGATTTTATCATTTTCTTTCCAAATCCATTAATGACGCGACAAACAGCCTGACTCATTGTTTATGGCCAGATTTACAAGGGCGATATTTTTACAATTTAAAACAAAATCATCCATCTCTATCACTGGCAAAGCGTAACCTAGCTATTCTTGCCACGTTACCGCATTGCGCTCAAACATAAATGGCGAATTTATTAACGCGGCCGTGGCTCACAATGCGCTAAATTCAAGTGCTCACTAATGATTATTTCTTTCCTGGTTTTTATTTTGTAGAAAATAAGTCTTGGAGGGTACCCAATAAGAGTACCAATGCAATGCTCACCTGGATGGTTAAAATTAATATTCACTTGTGTATAACGTTCAAACTCTTCGACTGAGCTTATCGATAAACCAACACCCTCACCTCGACCCCCTATACCCAACATAACCACCTTGTATTTGCTAAAGTCAACTTGCGGTGCGGATCTTGGTCTGGTCAACCCTAACAACATGTTATCCAGACCCTGCTGATGCTCGAACACAAAAAACCGCTTGCGTGTGTTTGCTCTAAAAATAGCCGTATTGGCAATTTCAGTCCACTCAAGATTAACAGGCTCGTCTACTGCAAGCGACTCCTCTGAGCAGCCTGGCAATGTTAAAGAACTTGTCGCAATAAACAACAAAATGAAAAAATAAGGTTTCATATCCTACCCCCTAATCAGTAATGGCATGACGAGCACGGCGGCTCGTTGGCTGGCGTTAGATCTGCAAGCACAACATTAATAGGCGTAAAATACGCAAATTCACCATATATCCTGTCCCCAGCAAAAAGTAACCCGACTACTCTTGCCGCATTACTGTGTTCAAACATAAATGGCCAATGCTCAACACCGTCTAAGCCTCCATCGCTATCTGAACCTTCAACACTACCTATGAGCGTTCCCAGTATTACCGAACCACTATCTCCCCCTCCTGCAAACCTATCGCCGTGACGGTCAGCCCGCATGGCGCATTTGACGAGTATAGATACACCTCTCACATTCATATCCACGTCAATACAACCGTTGGTAACGGTTCCTGATGTGGTACCCGTGGTTATGCCTGTTTTAAAAACAGTATCCCCAACTCGTGTTTGCACATTATCAAAAATAAATAACCTGCTCCAAGCGCTATTACGTCCTGTTTTCAGTTCTCTATTTGTAGGCGAGCTATTTAAATATCTTGATTTCAAGATGGTTGCTTCTGAAGACACATTGCCCGGAATAGGGATAAAAGCCGCGTCCGAATTATAACAAATATATCCTAGCAGGCAGTCAACCTGAGTAGCCGAGCTTTCCAACGTGCTGTCTCCAAGCAGAGTTTTGTTTACAAGAGTGCCTTGATAGATTTGCGTGCCATCATTCGCAACCCCGAAATCAATGGTGCAGTGCGCGTTGGTTAACATGCCTCGCTGACCATTTATTTCAATTTCAAGACCCGCGGTACATTCTGATATATCCTCGGGGTCTTCCCCCGGATAGTCAAATCGAAAAATTTGACTGCCATACTTTATGGGAATAAACCTATCCAACAGGTTGGCTTTGGGCGAAATAGGGGAAGAAATTTGCACAATAAATGCGTCTTTTGGCAGCCCCGCTGCTAACAGGATTTTTTTAACTTTTGCTATACTTGCTAAGTCAGTCGCATGTATCCGTACCTTGTTCTGAACTTCATCTATTTCGCCTGTAATAACACCCTTGACATTAAACACTTCATTTCTCACGCCATGATACCAGTCATAAAGTTGATAAAATGGGTATTTCACCTGCTTTAGATAAACCTTTTGCTCAGTTTGTGGCAGGTGTTGCAAACCAGCCATTCTCACTAATTCGGCTTGCGCTTCAATATCCAGAAAATGTTGTGCCCCATATATTATTGATAAGTGATTGGCCAATGAAACACCAACAACACTGTTGAGTGCATACTGGCTTGTAAACGCCTTATGCTGTAGCGGTATGGGACGCGCAAAAGAAACTACGGTGTTGCCATTTTTATCAGCATAAAGACCTGCAAACGTCGGCTCTATTTCAGCAAGGCTGCGGAGTTTTTGATCATGGTTAAGATGTTTGTGTCGCTGCTTATCATCATCGTAATCGTATGCGTAAAGATAACCAGAACATAACGACACTAACACAAATAGCCAGATTGCCAGATTTTTTCATTTTGTTTTCCTTTTCTTTGTTAATAGACATTCAGTCGTCCATTGGAAGTCCCTTCACCTACCCTACCACTTAGAGCAGAAGGTTAAATCTTACATTAATACTAATGATAATCAATAGCATTTGATGAGAGGATATGATTTAAATCAAAAATATACAGATTAAAACATGCGGAAAGTAAACTGACGCATTGAATGAAAGAGGAGAAAGACTTTTACAAGTCGTTCGCATAACCTGCAAAAAAACTGTAAACATAATTTAGATAAGGGAAAAAACAATTTGCATGGTTACTCGCGTTTGCGCCTGCGTCACAATCAACAACTTGTACTGATGTTGCGCCATTTTCTAGCATTTTTTCAAAAGCAGTCATGCTGTTAGCATAGAACACAATGCGGTCATCTTGGCCGTGAAACAGGCGTAAGGGAGCGATGGGTTTCCAGTCGTAAGTGCTAGCATCGGCAAACGCGGCTTTAAAGTCTAGTGCTCCGTCCCCTCTAAATTCACTAAGAAAGGCGGGATTTATTAGCTCTGACACCACATTAGTTAGCTGTGCATTAATCGCATCGCCATCTTGTGTGTCATCGAAGCTGTTTCTGACAATATCTAAATAGGCTGGCGCAATAACCTCAGCGAGGCGATTTATCTGGTAAATTTCATTATACGATTTAATAATCCAAGCAACGTAGGCAGGGTAGACCATTTCAATAGTGCTCATCGATGCGGTCATCACCGAGGTCAACATATCATAGTTCCCTGCGCCTGGAACAGACGCGGTCACCTGAAATTCATCTGAGAATTTCTCTTCAATCTCTCGGTGCATGGCAAGTGTGGCTTTACCGCCCTGTGAATAGCCCATGAGAAACAATTGCTCATTGCTTAGTATTGATTGTTTCTGCAAAAAAACTTTCGCTGCGCGTAACATATCAATGCTGCTGGATGCCAAGGTTTTTGAATGAGCGTATGGATGCGTTAAGTGCCTAGAATCGCCAAAGCCAATATAATCGGGCGAGGAAACAATATAACCCAGCGATGCGGCTAAAACAGACGGAGAGGATGCTGAGTGCCTGTTTGAAGGTGCATCACTATGCAGGAATATGGTGCCATTTTGATGACTGATGATTGGGCTAAGACGGTGTCCCTCTTTAACGGGAATACTGAGCAGCCCTGACGCGGTAATTATCTGACCGTCAACATTTGTGGTTTGGTAACTAATCTTATAATTTTTGACATCATAACTGGCTGACGCATTAATAATGCCAAAATTGACCAGATACTGAAACACGGTATTTGTTTGTGTCGTGGTTACCGTTGATAACGGCATCGCCGCAACAAGGTTTCCCCTGCTACTTTGTATGTTTCCCTGCTCCGACTGCTTACTACTGTCAGGGCTGTCCGAGCAGCTCGCTATCAGCAAAATAGCCAGCGCAAGGGTGGCATAAAAAAAAGCGCGGGGTAATTGAGCGCCTGCTTTAGTAAATAAGTTCATTTTCATTCCTGTATGATTTTTCAGTCAGTCTTTTTTTGATTGATACTTGAATTCAAGCCATTTAAAAAAACGCGGCAACCGAACAGTAGCCTTAGCTAAAAACAGCAACACACAATGCCAGCAGCGCGGTTGGGTAGATGCCAAGAGCTAAAATAGCAAGACCATTGGTGCTTAGCGTAATATGCATATCACGCCCACAAACCAGCGGTTGAGTATCAATGGCATCATCAAAATACATCACTTTGATGATACGTAAATAGTAAAAAATACCAATAATGGAGAAGAACACGGCAATGATTGCCAGCCATATCAGGTTGACATCAATAACCGCGTTTAACACGGCTACTTTTGCCCAGAAGCCAGCGGTTAGCGGTACGCCTGCCATCGACAACATTAATATCATCATGATAAATGCGTACCAAGGACTGCGTTGATTCAGCCCTTTTAAATCATTAATTTCATCTGCTTCAAAACCCTTGCGCGCCAGCAGCATGATAATACCGAAAGTACCCAGAGACATCATGGCATAGGTAATGGTATAGAACATAGCCGAAGAATAACCCGCAACCGTGCCCGCTAGTATACCGAGTAAAATAAAACCAACGTGTGAAATAGTGGAATACGCCAGCATACGCTTAAAGTTAGTCTGTGCGATGGCAACGATATTACCCACTGCCAGCGAGAGTACCGCCAGCACCATGAGCATCTGCTGCCAGTCAACCAACAAGCCACCCATACCTTCTGCCAACAAACGAATAAATATTGCAAAACCAGCCAGTTTAGGCGCGGTGGCAATTAACGCCGTAACCGCGGTCGGCGACCCCTGGTAAACGTCGGGCATCCACATATGAAATGGCACCGCACCAAGTTTAAATGCCAGCCCAACAATAATGAACACCAAGGCAAAGACCATGCCGATATTTTGTGCACTGCCTGCTTCGGCCGCTTGTGACACCGCCAGCGAAATTTCTGACAGCTGTAAACTACCAGACAGGCCATAAAGTATGGACATGCCATAAAGCAACATGCCTGAAGCAATCGCGCCGAGGATGAAATATTTCATCGCAGCTTCAGATGCCTTGCCATCGTCACGGTTAAATGCCACCAGTGCATATAAACAAAGTGATAATAACTCCAGCCCTAAATACAGTATCAGCAAATTATTCGCTGACACCATCAGCATCATACCGACGATGCTGAATAACCCCAGCACATAAAACTCGCCTTTAAAAATATTGCGCTGCTGTAAATATTCTCTGGAATAAACGAAAACACCAAAACTGAGAATCAAAATAAATAGTTTCAGCACATCCGCCATCGGATCCTGAACAAACATATCATTAAATGCCAGCACACGGGTGTCGGTCATGTTGCCCAGCACCAGTAACAGGGTAACAAGCAGTGTCAATTGTGTTAATGCATAGGTGACATTTCTTTTTTCCTGTGGCAAAAATACATCTACCATTAATATCAGGCATGCCATGGTAACCAGAAATATTTCCGGTAAAGCAATGGCTACATTTAATGATTCAAGTGTCATTCTTTTCTATCCAGTATTTATCGCGACGATGTTTTTTCATTCAGGTTTTTATAATCGGACTTTTATAATCAAATGCTTATAATTTGGAAATGGCTATATGTTGCAGGAAGTGTTCAACACTTACCCGCATAATATCAATCACCGGTGCTGGCCACAGCCCTAAAACCAGCACGGCAATAGCCAGCACAGTCATCATGAAAAACTCACGTGAGTTAAGATCGTTTAACTTACGCACGCCTTCGTTGGCAATTTCGCCATAGAAAACGCGTTTAATCATCCACAAGGTGTAAGCCGCACCCAAAACCAGGGTTGACGCTGCCAGCAGGGCGTACCAGAAATTAGCGTGGAAACTGGCAATAATAATCATGAATTCACCAACAAAACCGGACGTGCCGGGCAGCCCAGCATTCGCCATGGCGAAAAACACCGCAAAACCGGTAAACACCGGCATGGTATGCACAACACCGCCATAATCAGCGATTTCACGAGAATGCATACGATCGTATAACACGCCAATCATCAGGAACATGGCGGCTGAAATAAAGCCGTGCGAGATCATCTGAATCATCGCACCTTCTACCGCAAGCGCCGCACCACTACCGGTAATATTGTCTGGATTATCCCAAATCTGGAACACCACAAATAAACCGAGGGTAACAAAACCCATGTGGGCAATGGATGAATAAGCCACCAGTTTTTTCATGTCGCGTTGCACCAGGGCAACAAACCCGATGTACACCACCGCCACCAGCGACATGGTAATAATCAGCCAGTCGAGTTCCTGCGAGGCATCCGGCGTAATTGGCATACTAAAACGAATAAAACCATAACCGCCGATTTTTAGCATGATCGCAGCCAGTATCACCGAGCCACCGGTTGGTGCTTCTACGTGCGCATCCGGTAACCAGGTGTGTACTGGCCACATCGGGACTTTCACTGCAAATGCCACGAGGAAGGCTAGGAAAATTAATATTTGTTCATTGAGCGTGAGCGGTAACGCATGCATATCAAGAATGGCAAAACTGCCCCCTTTCATGTACATGTAAATCAGTGCCACCAGCATAAACACAGAACCGAGGAAGGTGTAAATGAAAAACTTCATGGTGGCGTATACGCGACGCTTGCCACCCCAAACACCGATTAAAATAAACATCGGTACTAGCATGGCTTCCCAGAACACATAAAAAAGAATGGCGTCCAGCGAAGCGAAAACGCCAATCATCAGACCTTCCATAATGAGGAACGCAGCAAAGTATTGCGATGGTTTTTTCTTAATCACTTCCCAGCCAGCAATAACCACCAGTATGGTGGTAAAGGTGGTGAGGATAATTAACGGCATGGAAAAACCATCCACACCTAAATGATAATAAATATCAAAGACAGGAACCCACGGCACTCTTTCTACAAACTGCATGGCAGAAGTTGTGTTATCAAAACCCGTGTACAGACTCAAACTTAAGACAAAGGTTGCGATGGATATGACCAGCGCCAGAATCTTAACACCACGGGCATCACCTTTATCGCCAGCAAGCAATACCGCCACACCGCCAATAATGGGCAGCCAGATTAAAAGGCTTAGTAAGGGCAGATCAGACATTCGCCCCCCTTAAAAGCGGTGAATAGTTGTTCATGGATAAAATATCGTCAGGGTTATACATTAAGTTTTTATTCTGTTTATATATATTTTTTTAACTGTTCGCTATTCACTGTTTTTAACCTAAAAAAATCAGTTGGATCGTAGCGAGAGCGATCAAGGTGCTGAATATGCAGGACTTTTTCGGTTATTTTAAGCGAAAGCGTATCACCCATACGGTGAGTTTAAAATATTCGGAAAAGCCCTGTAGATTCAGTACATTGGACGCTCGCAGTAGGTTCAACTGATTTTTTTAGGTTTAAACAAACAGCCCCAGTACCAGCAACATCAAAACACCAATAATCATGGCAAACGCATAGTGATAAAGCATACCTGTCTGTAGTTTTCTACTGACACTTGCAAACCAGACGGTAAGTTTGGCAGTACCATTAACCAACACGCCATCAATAAATTTCACATCACCCACTTGCCATAAACGACCGCCCAGTTTGCGACTGCCGGCACCAAAAACGGCTGAGTTAAATTCATCGAAATAATAATTACGGTCTAGCAAGGTGTATAACCAGATAAAGCGTTGTTTCGCTTTGGTCGCAATACTGGGTTTTTTCAAATAGATAAACCAAGCAGAGAAAACCCCGGCTGCCGCCAGATAAACGGGGACAGAAGCAATGCCACTCTCAAAAAAATTCCAGGCGCCATGGAAGTTTTCAGCAAATTCAGCCATGCCAGTATGATGCTCTGCGATATAAATCGCCGTGCCAAAATAATCGCCAAATAACATATAACCCATGGTAAAACCGCCAATAAATACCGACGGAATGGCAAGCACAATTAACGGCACGGTAACCACCCATGAAGGCTCATGCAAGTGTTCTTTGGTGTGTTTGTCCATGCGTTCTTCGCCATGAAAAACCAGAAAGAACATACGGAAAGTATAAAAGGCGGTAATAAAGACCCCAGCCAGCAGCATATAATAAACAATTTCATGCCCTGGAACGGTCGAATAATGAACAGCGTACAAAATACCATCTTTTGAGAAGAAGCCAGAAAAACCGGGGAAGCCAATTAATGCCAATGAACCTATTAACGAGGTCCAGTAAGTGATCGGCAGGTATTTTTTAAGCCCACCCATCTTTCGCATGTCCTGTTGATGATGCATCGCCATAATGACGGCACCCGCAGCAAGAAACAATAAGGCCTTGAAAAAGGCATGTGTCATCAAATGAAACACAGCGGCAGAGTAGGCAGATGCACCAAGAGCAACCGTCATATAACCCAGCTGTGACAAGGTGGAATAGGCGACGACTCGTTTAATATCGTTCTGCACTATGCCAATTAGCCCCATCAACAAGGCGGTCAGTGCGCCGATAATAAGAATAAAACTTAGCGCGGCTTCCGACCATTCGTACATTGGTGACATGCGTGTCACCATGAAAATACCCGCCGTTACCATGGTGGCAGCATGAATTAAAGCAGAAATTGGTGTTGGCCCTTCCATTGAGTCAGGCAGCCAGACATGCAGTGGAATTTGCGCTGATTTACCCATCGCGCCAATAAATAGCAGGATACAGATAACCGTGATCACACTCCATTCGACACCAGGGAAAATAGTCATGGTTTGCGATGACAGTACCTCGGCGTGTGCAAACACCTCGTAATAGTCAAGGCTGCCGGTGTACATCACGATGGCGGCGATACCCAAAATAAAACCAAAGTCACCCACGCGGTTCACTAAAAAGGCTTTTAAATTGGCATATACGGCGGTCGGGCGTACTGTCCAGAAACCAATCAGCAGATACGACACCAGACCGACGGCTTCCCAGGCAAAAAATAGCTGCAAAAAGTTATTGGACATCACCAGCATCAGCATGGAGAAAGTAAACAACGAAATATAACTGAAGAAACGCTGATATGAGTTGGTGCCAGCCAAGCTTTCTTTTGGCCAGTTATGCAAGTCATCTTTCATGTAACCAATGGTGTATAAATGCACCATTAAGGAAACACCGGTGACCACTGACATCATCAACACGGTTAAGTTATCAACCAGAAAACCTATTTCAAAACGAATACCGTCAGAGACCATCCACACGTAAACAGACGCATTGTATGCTGGAGCGCCATTGAAAACATGATGATCCAGCGCCATGAGCGACAGAACAAATGAAATACCGACCCCTAGAATAGTCACCGTATGGGCACCGATACGACCGATTTGTGCGCCAAAGAAGCCAGCAATGATGGCACCAATAAGCGGCGCTAACACGATGCCAAGGTATAGATTGCTCATTTGTGTTTCTATTATAGGATCCATCCGATTATCCTTTCAGCGCGTCGAGTTCATCGACATCAATGGTTCGACGGGTGCGGAATAGAACAATCAATATGGCAAGGCCGATAGCGGCTTCTGCTGCAGCCACGGTCAAAATAAAGAAGACAAAAATCTGACCCGCGAGGTCGTCCAGATAAAATGAAAAAGCAATAAAATTAATATTGACCGCAAGTAACATTAATTCGATACACATCAACAAAACCACAATATTTTTTCGATTAAGAAAGATACCAGCGATGCTGATTGCAAATAAAATTGCTGCCAGCGTCAGGTAATGGCTTAAACCGACCACGCTTGCATCCATTATTTTAATACCTCGTCGTCTGATTTAATGATTTTAAGGCGATCATCACGTTGCACTTTAATTTGCTTGTCCGGGGTCTGATATTTTGTTTTTGGCCGTCTACGCAGGGTAAGTGTAATAGCAGCAATAATGGCCACTAACAAAATAAACGCCGCAATTTCAAACGCCAGTACATAGTCGGTATATAAAATGGCACCAATGGCCTCAGTATTACTGTGGTCAGCACCGCGCCTTACTGCATTATCCAACGCAGCGGTATTCATCACATCTGGGCCAATGGAAGTAACCACATAAAGCATGACGGCGAGAAATAAAACCGCAAATAACAAGCCCGCTGGCAAATAAGAAACAAAGCCTTCGCGCATTTTAGCTATGTTGATATCCAGCATCATCACCACAAACAGGAACAGCACCATGACCGCGCCAACATAAACCAGCACTAGTACCAGCGCTAAGAACTCGGCCTCCAACATCAGCCAAATGGCAGCAGCACTAAAAAAGGTTAGCACCAGGAACAGGGCGGAATGCACCGGGTTTTTTGATGCCACCACGCCCAGAGCGGAGGCGATGGTCACACCGGCAAAGGCAAAAAATAAATAGTCTGTAATTGTCATTATCTAGAATCCATCACCAATGAATAATTATTCATCACTGCACTTACTCGTTCCCACGCTCTTGCGTGGTAACACATGCGGTGCATACCTTTAGCCTCGGTATGCATCCCCACGCAGAGCGCGGGGACGAGTTCATAGTCTGTAATTGTCATTATCTAAAATCCATACACAAACGAAGAATCATTCATCTGCCTGTCATTATTTGTTTTTTTCATCGGTAAGGCGCATCAGCCTGTCTATTGGCAGCAATCTCTGTTTCGTATTTATCACCAATTTCAAGTAATTTTTCTTTGGTCATAATCTGCTGACCATGCTCTTCAAAGTGGTATTCAAAAATATGGGTTTCTACGATGGAATCAACCGGGCAGGCCTCTTCACAAAAACCACAATAAATGCATTTGAATAAATCAATGTCATATCGCGTGGTACGCCGCGTGCCATCTTCACGTTCTTCTGAATCAATGGTGATGGCTAAGGCAGGGCAAACCGCTTCGCACAATTTACAGGCAATGCAACGTTCTTCACCATTGGCGTAACGACGCAAGGCATGAAGCCCACGAAAACGCGGTGACATCGGGGTTTTTTCTTCTGGGTATTGCACGGTAATCTTTCGTGCAAACAGATAACGCCCAGTAACCGCCAGACCTTTAAATAACTCAAGAAACAGGAAGCTTTTTAAATAATGTTTTATTGCGTTCATATCGCTACCTTATACAGACCATGGACCAACTTCAGCAACAACCATACCAGCAAGCACAAACAGCCAGAAGATCGTTACTGGGATAAACACTTTCCAGCCCAAACGCATAATTTGGTCATATCGATAACGGGGGAAAGTGGCGCGGAACCAGAGAAACAGGAAGGCAAAGATGCAGGCTTTGGCAAAGAACCAGAAGAAACTGCTTTGCCCTAACCAATGCTCAGCACCGACCCAGCCTTCAAACGGTGACAGCCAGCCACCGAGGAACAACAATGCGGTTAACGCAGAAATTAAAATAATGTTAGCGTATTCGGCAAGGAAGAAAACGGCAAATGCCATGCCAGAATATTCGACATGGAAGCCGGCAACAATCTCAGACTCACCTTCGGCGACATCAAACGGTGCGCGGTTGGTTTCTGCCACACCAGAAAGAAAATAAACCACGAACAGCGGCAGTAACGGCCAGATATACCACTGCGACATACCGCCAGCTTGGCCTTCGACAATATCACTCAGATTAAGACTGCCG
>CAZMLD010000034.1:0-11815 GCA_964566975.1 uncultured Thiotrichaceae bacterium
GTCCGAGAATAGAAATCGTAGCGAGGGGAAGCTGATTTGAGTCAGATTTTTTCATGTGTGAGGCGAATATAGGTATATTTAACGAAAATAATGGAATAATCTGGTCGAATTCAGCTTTTCCGCAGTAGGTTCTCTATTCTCGGACAAGCTCCTAGGGCAGTAGCGAGGCTATTACTTCTCCGTTGCTGCCCACAAGCTACAGCGATTACCGTATAATCCCACTCCTGATAAATAAACAAATTCTGGTAGAAGACACCCCATTGAAAGCGACTATTGAAAACTTGCTCAATCAGGCACTGGATCAACTGATTTCTGACGGCTTGATTAAAACAAAACCAGCCCTGCAAATCACTCGCACCAAAGATGCCGCGCACGGTGACTTCACCTGTAATGTAGCCATGATGCTAGCGAAGCAGGCAGGCAAACCACCGCGAGACATTGCCCGTGCTATTTTAAAAGCACTGGAGACCAATACAGCTAACCACAATACGGTGATAAAAAAAATAGAACTGGCCGGCCCCGGTTTTATTAACTTCTTTCTGGCACAGGAAAGCAGCTTAAACATCATTAAAGATATTTTTGCCGCTGGTGAGCGCTTTGGCAAAAGCAATGCCGCCAACAATGAAAAAGTACAAATTGAGTTTGTCTCTGCAAACCCCACCGGGCCTTTACATGTTGGCCATGGTCGCGGTGCGGCCTATGGTGCCACACTGGCATCGCTGATGCGTGCGGTCGGCTTTGAAGTCGATTGCGAATATTATGTTAATGATGCTGGACGACAGATGGACATACTGGCCACCAGCGTCTGGTTACGCTATCTGGAAAGCTTTCAGGTATCGTTTAACTTCCCAGTAAACGGCTACAAAGGCGAATACATTTATGACATCGTCAGCAGCATCAAGGCACAACATGGTGATACCCTCGTCTTTTCAGCAGATGATGTTTTTCACGGCATCGTTGATGACGAACCCGCCGGTGGTGACAAAGAAAGCCACATTGATGGTTTAATTGAACGCGCCAAAAAGCTACTGGGTGAAACCAGCTACCGGATTATTTTCGATGCTGGACTGAACAGCATTATTGACGATATTCGCCAGGATCTGAAAGAATTTGGCGTGCCTTATGACTGCTGGTACTCAGAGCAAACACTGGCTGATCGAGGTTTAATTAACCAGGCCATAGAACAGTTACAAAAAGCAGGGCACATAGAGCAGCGTAATGGCGCGTTATGGTTTTTATCAACTCACTTTGGTGACGAAAAAGATCGGGTGGTGGTTCGTGAGAATGGTCAGGCCACCTATTTTGCTTCAGACATTGCTTACCACATGGATAAGTTTGCCCGTGGTTATCAACGAGTAATTAACATCTGGGGCGCGGATCATCACGGCTATGTCGCACGGGTCAAAGCCGCGATTGGCGCACTCGGTCAGAATCAGCACAAACTGGACATACTCTTAGTGCAATTCGCCAATTTATACCGCAATGGCAAACGCGTACAAATGTCTACTCGCTCTGGCTCTTTTGTTACCTTACGAGAATTACGTGAAGAAGTCGGTAACGATGCTGCCCGCTTTTTTTATGTTATGCGTAAATGCGAACAGCATATGGACTTCGACCTTGATCTTGCCAAGTCGCAAAGCAATGATAATCCGGTCTATTACATTCAATATGCTCACGCCAGAATTTGCAGCGTGATTAACCAGCTCTCAGAAAAACAGCTAAAGCACGATGCTGAAAACGGGTTTAAGAATCTAAACCTGCTAACTGAAAAACAGGAAACCAGCCTGATCAGCAAGCTCGATGCTTACGCCGACACTATTGAGAAAGCCGCATTTAGTGCTCAACCGCATCTACTGGCGCACTATTTACGTGAACTGGCCACCCTGTTACACGCTTATTACAATGCCCACCCGTTTATTAATGACGATAACAACCTGCATGACGCGCGATTTAATTTAATTATTGCAACCAAACAGGTTCTGTTTAATGGGCTAACCCTGCTGGGCGTAAGCGCTCCAGAAAAAATGTAAGCACTAAAAAATAATGACTACTGACTACAAATCTCGCCTTAACCGTAAACAGAAAAAACCACTACCGGGTTACCTCTGGCTGCTATCTGGACTGACTATTGGGCTGTTTGTCGCCTTTATTGTTTATCTCGACAAGCAACCAAAAAACAGCCAGGATTTCGGCAGCGCGGTTCAAGCAGAACTGGACAAACTAAAACAACCAACAGTAGAGCAAAAAACAACAACCACGCCTGCCGCAGGCAAAACAGCCATTACTGATGCCGCCGTTACCGAGCAACACGAAATCAAATTTAACTTTTATACATTATTACCTGAGCTGGAAGTGCTTATTCCAGAAAGCGAAACTCGCCCACCTAATGTTAATACCCGTGCCAGCACGAGTACTGAGTCGCGACCAAACGCCAGCAGGCAAGCGCAGACTGACAAACAATATATCTTACAAGTGGGTTCCTTTCAGAATGTCTCTGATGCCGAAAGGCTAAAAGCCAACCTGGCTTTTTTAGGTGTAACAGCAGGCATACAACATGTCACCATTAACAATCAGCAATGGCATCGCGTACGAACAGGCCCCTACCCCGACAGACAACAGCTGTTTCAAAAGCAGAGACTGCTACAACAAAATGACATCCATTCTATTTCTATGGAGATGAAATAAAGCCTCACTTTCAGACGTAAACTAACAACGATTTAACCCGTTATACCTATACGGACGTATCCCTTTCGATATAGTTTCTCTTGTGTTAATATTCCTTTTCGATTTTCACAGCAGTGTGTGGTTATAACATATTCACTCGGTAGCGACCAAAAGCAAACTGACCTACTTCCTGCTCTGCTGACACATGACACAATAAGAATTTGGAGATATAACAATGGCTTTATTTGACGATGACTGGATGAAAGGATTGAAAGAACAATGGAATGGTCAGGCAGACCTTTCTGATGCATTAGCAAAAATTAACTTTAACTCTGTTATCGGCTACGGTTACCCTGGCGACGAAACCTGCCTGGGTTTTATTGACGTGGTAAACGGTAAAGTAGAAGATGCTGGTGCTTATGACGGCCGCGAGCTGAGCTGGGACATGCGTGCTGAGCAGAAAAACTGGGAAAAATGGCTAAAGAAAGAAATAGGTATGACTGGCCTGGGTCTGGCTTTCACCACTGGCAAACTAAAATTCAAAACCGGCGACTTTAAAGCCATGATTTCTGACCCACGTATGGCAGGTCCATTTATTAAAAGCTTTGGCGCAATGGGTCGCGTATAAGTCAAACAACAGACATAATATTAATCGCAAAAAAGTCACCTGCTCAGGTGACTTTTTTGTTTTCGCTGTCATACAATGCCTGTACTTTATCCTGTAACAGAACTGCCGACACCTGCGGTTCTATCCTGTCACCCACCGACAGCCCAACACCCGACTTAAAACCGTTAAACAAACGATATAAAACATTTGATTTTTGACGACTAAAAACACTGCCCCATAAACCATGTAAAGCCATCGGAACCACCGAAGTCGGCCGACGTTTTATAATTTTTTCTATACCATTCCTAAACCTTCTCATATCGCCATTTGCGGTTAATCTCCCCTCAGGAAAAATACAAACCACATCACCCACTGCGAGGGCATGATCAATGTCATCAAAGGCTTTATTTAACACCGCCTCATTTTCACGTTTACCGGCAATTGAAATGGTTTTTGCTGTTCTAAAAATAAAGTTTAATATGGGTATCTTATAAATTTTATGATGCATAACAAATCGCACTGGCCGCCTGACATAAGCCGCAATGATAAGTGCATCCACATAACTCACGTGGTTACAAACCAGCACAACCGCGCCTTCTTCGGGGATGTTATCCAGCCCTTTTGCTTTTACATGATATACGCTATGCACCAGCAGCCAAACCATAAAACGCATAAAAAACTCAGGCACCAATGAGTAGATATAGATTGCTACCAGCGCATTTAATATTGCCACTAGTAAGAACAACTGGGCAATTGAAAACCCTAATGAAAGCACAATCACTGCCAGTATTGCTGATAGCACCATCAATAATGCGTTGATAATATTATTGCCCGCAATAACTCGAGATAGATGCTTCGGGTCTGTGCGCTGCTGCACCAGAGCCATCAATGGCACAATATATAAACCACCAAAAAAACCGACCAGTACAATACCCAGCATGAAACGTAAATGCTCGATGGATACAAACTCAGCCAGACCAATGGTAGCCGCTGGCAGTACCTCAGCTTGAGAAAAGAATATATCCACACCAAACACGGTTAGCCCAATCGAACCTAATGGCACTAAACCTAGTTCAATTCTTTTACCCGACAATCTGTTACACAATAATGAACCCGCGCCAATTCCCAGGGTAAACAGGACCAGTAAGAGAATGACAACCTGCTCATTTCCACCCAGTGTTGTTTTTGTATAATTAGGCAACTGCACCAAGTAGGTTGCACCTAAAAACCAGAACCACGAAATGCCCAGTATTGACAAAAAAACAGTATGGTTCTTTTTAAGAAACTGTACATTACGGTATGTTTCGCTCAAAAAATTCCAGCGAATTTTTAAATCTTGATCTATTGATGGCGTAAGCGGAATAAAGTAACTGGACAGATAACCAGCAACAGCAAAAAACACAATTGCAATGGCAACATACAGTCTGCCCTGCTCTTCTGCAATCATGAGACCACCAAGAATAGTGCCAATCAGAATTGCTGCAAATGTGCCCATCTGCACCAGCGCATTACCTTCAATTAACTCGCTTACTTTAAGATGCTGAGGAATATAACTGTATTTTGCTGGGCCAAAAAATGTTGACTGTGCACCCATTAAGAACAACAGTGCAATCAGCAGAATAATATACCCCTGGATAAAAGCAAATGCCGCTATCGACATAATAACGATTTCCAGTAACTTGATTATTCTTATTGCCTTCGACTTTTCGTATTTATCAATCCATTGGCCCGCAGTGGCAGAAAACAAAAAAAAGGGAAGAATAAAAACCGCAGCCGCAAGATTAATTAATAAGTCGGCATCGGCTTCAATAAAGTCAGCGCCTTGAAATGCAATTAAAATAATTAAGGAATTTTTAAAAACATTGTCATTCAGTGCACCAAAAAACTGAGTCACAAAAAAAGGCATAAACCGTTTCTGGCGAAGAAGCTCAAATTGTCCTGCCGTTTTTTTAGCGTCCATAAGTCAGCGATTTGTTATCTGTAATATCTGCATCTAGTCATTTATTTTTTGAATTAAACCATCCGCTATATCAACAAAATAATACTCAGCATTATTAACCACCATTTGAGTTACTTGCTGATTACCCGCTGTGTTAAATATAGCCAATAAAATGGACTGTTTCATTGGCTGTTTATAATCAGTCGCGCTCATGCAACCGAGTTTATTTGTTTTATAAGACGACTACTTATCTATCGTCTGCATAACTTGCCGTAAATACAGAGTGTAGCGGAGCGAAACCGCGTATTTACGGTCAATGTTGGTGCAATTGTTAGAATTCTTTATGGTTGCCACTGCATTTTAAGTTTACGGTTATTCATTGCGCAATCCCGTAAATATAAATTAATTAGCGTTTGGTATGGAATACCAGACTCTTCTGATAAAGTTTTAAAATAATCAACAGAGTCACAATCAAGACGCATAGTTACTGGTTGTTTAAGGTATTTTATATAAGGGTTTTTTTTACCCTTCATTTTTGAAAAATCATAATGCTCTTTCATTTTCTTTCGCTCCAATATACCTGTTGTTCATCTTTATCTGCTTTTCTTGCAGAGATAATCCGTACTTTTGTTTCTTTCTCTCTAAAGCAGTGACAAACTACCAAGATTTTTGATTTAAAGCTTGTTCCGAGTAAAAGAAAGCGACCCTCATCTTCAGAATGCTCGGGATCCAAGAATTGGATTGCATGTTCATCGAAGAATACTGTTTGAGCCTCTTCGAAGGTGACAGCATGTTTCTGGGTATTTGACTTATCCTTCTTTTTATCCCACTCGAATTTAAGCCTGCTCATATGTACATTGTACTTATGAAAAACAGAGATGTCAATATTGATTTTTTTGGATTCTAACGTTGCCAATAACTGGCCGTCAAAAGTGATGACTGTTTTGTGTAAAATGTAGCGTAGCGAAATGCACAAAACAAACGGCGCTTTTGACTGTCCATGTTAATTGGACTTATTAGGCAATTCGGTTGCCAAATAAGTTGAATGATGCCACATAATATTGCCTGACCTTGAAACAGCAATACTCTCTAAAATTTCACAATCAATAAAATTAAAAACGAGATCCTCTTTGCCTTCTTGAATTCATGTTCCAATCAGCCCCTCGACCAATATTTTTAACACCAACTTTTGCTGGAATAAAACCCTGGGGATAGCTTTCCAATATTATTAATAAAGTGTTTTATTTCTTTTTTTTCCGCAGCAACCCAGTCGTCATCTTCTATTTCACCAAAATAGCCAATTTGAATTTCCATTTTTTTCCTAACAGTAGATTAAACCTAAACCAATACAGCCAGTCGAAGCGTCATGACCAGATACTTAGATAGACAGTATATAGCTCACGCTCGCTACGGCTCAACTGACTAATTTCAGGTCAAAGAAACCTGTTTCAGTTTTACATTATTATAATAAGCTAGTATTTTCTAGTGTTAGGTCTACTATTAAGACACATAATTCGTCTTTTGTGCAACTAGGTATCTTATGCTTAAAAACCAGCGTCGATTTCCGCGTAAAGAAGTCCAAATAGAAGTGGAGCTTAGCTTTCTTGAGGACACGGCTCGCACCGTGTTTACTCGTGATATAAGCGAGGGCGGGCTGTTTTTACAGATAAAAGACTTTGAGCACTATCCGATGGGAGAAATGGTTAGTCTGCACTACAAAAACCCTTATGATGATTTTGCCAATATAACAAAAGATGCCATTATCGTGCGCCATACCGACACTGGCGTGGCTGTGGCTTTTGTCGAAATAGATGGTTTTTAGCTCCGTTTTATATTCACCAGCACCTTAGTCATCAACCGGCCCCAGTAAGTGCCCCAACCAGCGCGTCTCCGGCTTACTATCCAGCGCTAATTTGACGGTAATGGTCAACGGCACCGACAGCAACATACCAACCGGCCCCAGCACCCAGCCCCAGAATACCAGCGATACGAACACAACCAAGGTCGACAAACCTAGTCCTTTGCCCATATACCTAGGCTCGATGACACTGCCAACGATAATATTCACTACCAGATAAACAGCAGTAACGAGAAATGCAGGCATAACACCAAGCTGCACCACCGTCAGCATCACGGCTGGCACAGCAGCAATGATTGAACCAATAGTAGGCACAAAATTTAACATGAATGCCAGCACGCCCCATAACACCGGATAGTCCACACCAATTATCCACAACGTTAACCCGATGACCACGCCAGTAATCATGCTGATGATGGTTTTCATGCTCATGTAGTTTCTGACCTTCTCAACAAACACTTCTGAAAAAGATTTTTCATCATGTTGGTGACTTGCCATAAATTTCTGAGTAAAACCAGCCGCCTCAACTAAAATAAAAATAACCGTCAGCAGAATCAGAAAGGCATTAGTCAGCACACTACCAAAACCTTTCAAAATAGCAGAGAGCAAACCCACCGCCGCTGCTGGGTCAATAACACTCGTCAACTCTTCGGTCATAGCAATGCCATGGCCATCCAGCCAAAGTAATGCCCCAGCCCATTCGGCCGAGATTCTTTCTTGATGCTCTGGCATGGTACGGCTAAAATCAGCGATTGAGCTGCTAACCAAGATGGTAAGACCAGCACCAATGAAGACAACCAGCAGAATGACCAGCGTCAATGACAACGCTTTTGGTAGACCAGCAAGCTGCAATTTGCACATCAGCGGAAAGCTAATAACGGCAATAAACAGCGATAGCAAGAAAGGCACAATTAATGACGCAGACTGTCGCATACCTGCAATCACTATAATCAGCGCAGCGACAACAATTAACGCACGTGATGTTGAAGAGAATGAATGGGTCATAATAAAAAACTCACTGGTTATTAATATTTTAAGGATGCGCAGCAGATAAAAAACCTGCTCACCGCTAACAACAGCGGCTAACGTTCACTGACCAAGATGCCTTAAAGTTTAACCGTTACGGCTTAGCCCAGCTGCTTACTTGTGGCGTCAGGCTCGACAAACTCAGCGTCTTCATGTTTGAGTTCAACTTTTTCAATCTTATCAAATCGGCTGCTGATTTTACTGGCTGAAATATGCACTTCTTCAACATCTTTGTTTGCTTGCTGAATATGTTTTGACAGATTATCCATACGCTTGGTGAAACGCTCAAAATCTTTTGCCAGCACAATGAGGTGCTCCTGAATAACATGCACCTGTTTTCGCGTCGCCGAATCTTTCAGCACGGCTCTGGCGGTAGTTAACACCGCCATTAATGTTGTTGGTGACACCATCCACACGCGAGCGCGTTGCGCCTGTGCGACCAGCTCAGGCTGGTGGGCATGTATTTCTGCAAATACCGCTTCTGCCGGAATGAACATAATGGCACCGTCAGCGGTTTCATTTTCAATAATATATTTATCGGCAATATCTTTAATGTGTTTTTTAATATCTAGGCGAAACTGCTTTTCTGCTTTTGCTCGCTCTGCATCAAGCGCGTCTCCATCCATCATTTTTTGAAATGATTCAAGTGGAAATTTTGAGTCAATCGCAATATGGCCACTGGGGTCAGGCAGAAACATCATACAGTCGACACGCGCACCATTACTTAAAGTGTACTGTAGGGCATAACTGCCTTCTGGCATAACATTACTAATCAGCCCTGCCATTTGCACTTCGCCAAAGGCTCCGCGAGAACGCTTGTCTGTTAGCACTTCCTGCAAACTTACCACACTACCAGAAAGTTCGGTGATGCGTTTTTGCGCTTCGTCAATCAGTGCCAGGCGTTTAACCACATCAGTAAACGTTTCCGTGGTTTTTTCAAAACCTTTGTCGAGTCGTCGCTCTACCTGAGCGCTAATTTCAGTCAGCCGCAGTTGTAAAATTTCATGCAGCTCATTATTCGACTTAGCAAAACTTTTTATACTGAGCACAGACATGTCACCCAGACGTTGTTCGATACTTTGCTGCATGTCGCCAAAACGCTGTTCGAAGTCAGACTTTATTTTCTGTAAGCTATGCAGTTGCTGTTGCAGGCTGTGCTGCATGGCAACGTTTGATCTGGCCAAGCGCTCAGCCGATGTCTGTGACATTTCGCCCAGCCTTTTTTCCAAAGCCTGTTGCACTTCACCAAAACGCTGCTCCATCCTCAACTGCATATTGTTTTGTGCGTCGAGCATGATTGCCCTGCTTTGCTGCACGTTGTCATAAAGTATGCGAGCCTGTAGTAACTGCTCATCCGACTTATTAAGCAGCTCACTGAATTTACTGCGTAAACGTAATATCAACGCGACCAGCAACATGACTATTGCACTTAGTAGAATAAGAACAAACAGCTCCCACTGGTTGATTTGTACCTCAGCGAACTCCATAAAATATGATCGACATCACTTCATAACCAACAATTCCACATACTCTATCACACGTTATCTCTGCATCATCGACAAATTCCACACCTGCCATGGCTGAGTCAGCCGTGCACCCACACACAGATCGGCACCATAGAGCGCTATTGACAGGAACAGGTTTTTTTTGTAAGTTAGTAAACGTTCACTTATATAAACAATGAATGTGCTTATATAAAAACACCCACTGAATTTTTAATTTAGTGAATCACAAACTAAAATGAGGAAATCATCATGAGTGACTTTGATTCAGAACTAGACGCTAGCGGTTTAAATTGCCCACTTCCCATCCTGCGCGCTAAAAAAGCGATTTCAGCACTTGATGCAGGTCAGACACTGAGAATTATTGCCACCGACCCTGGCTCTGTAAAAGATTTTGAAGCTTTTTGCAAGCAAACGGGTAATGAGCTGAAATCCAGTGGTGAAGAAGACGGTAAATTTGTCTTTTTGATCCAGAAACCGGCCTGATTGTATACTTTAACCTAAAAAAATCAGTTGGACCTACTGCGGATGCCTAATACTGGGCAATTGCTCCTGCATTGCCCTAATACCGTCCATCCATGGACATAACTGAATCTTAACGACTTTACAGCACCTTAGTCATCCTCGCTGCGATTCAACTGATTATTTTAGGTTTAACAAGTAACAACAAGGACACATAAAGTTGAGTCATCGACTTTCAGGCACTGAGCGCAAAAAGACTATTCTTACTGCTGCTCAGCGCCTTTTTGCCAGTAAAGGCCTGCATGGCGTCTCGATTGATGAAATTGCTCGTGCGGTCAACATTAGCCCAGCTATTATTTACCGCCACTTTACTTCAAAACAAGCGCTGTATGCCGCCGTATTAGAGGAATTCTCCTGCCAACGGCAAAGTTATGTCGATACCATCGTCAATCACGGCACAAGTTTTGAAGATGCGCTCGCTGGCATGACTCAAGTCTACATCGAAAATATTGCAAAAAACCCCGATATTCTACGCATTGAGTTATACAGCTTGCTGGAAGGTAATGCCGCAACTCAGGATTTTTTCCTGAATCGCTGGAAAAGCTTTACCGACTACATCGAATTTGGCTTAAATGAAACCATGCCATATGATGTACCACATCGTGAAATAACTATTTTAAGCGCTGGGTTAATGTTTCAGGGCATGGTGCGAGAGACCCTGATACAAAAATGTCTGCAACCGCAGGACAGACTTGTTGACATAAGCTTGCATCAGCTTAGTAATGAACTGGTTACGCTGTTTTTACGCTCTATTGGTATTAATAAAACGCAACTATCACGTAAAGCGACTATTTCTGGCTAATTTTTGCCACTGCGAAAGGCAAAAACACGCGAATAAACCTGACAGCACTGCGTTTTTCAGTTAACCTCACAAATTTTACGCCATCTAAAGAGCTCGACATGAATTTCAAGCAAACTCTACTTGTTTTAGCAACTCTCGCATTAACCTTTCAATTTCAACTGGCACATGCTGACAATCCAAAGGTGAAAGTTGAAACCAGCAAAGGCACCATGATTTTTGAACTTTACCCTGAAAAAGCACCAAAAACAGTGGCTAACTTTTTAGCTTACGTCAATGCTGGCAGCTATGATGGCACCATTTTTCACCGTGTTATTAAAGACTTTATGAATCAGGGCGGGGGCTTTACCGCCGATTATAAAAAAGTCGAGACCAAAGACCCCGTGCAAAATGAAGCCTATAATGGCCTGAGAAACGTGAAATATAGCATCGCTATGGCGCGGACCAGTGCGCCGCACTCTGCAACTAACCAGTTTTTTATCAACACCGCTGACAATGCTTTTTTAAATCATAGCAGCAGATCAAAGCGTGGCTGGGGTTACACCGTCTTTGGCCGAGTTGTTAGAGGCGAGAATGTTTCTGATATCATCTCACGAGCTGCAACCGGCCCTGGCGGTCCATTCGCAAAAGATGTACCACGCACCACGATTACCATCAATAAGATGACTGAAATAAAAGAGTAGTCGCCGCCATTAATCTGCTTTTTTACTGGCGGCGCATGAGTTGAAGACTGATAGTAGCGAGAACGCTACTATCAGTCTATCGCAATAAAGAACACTTTGACCCTACCCTCTCTGGCCGGCACACGCGATAGCCCTACCGCGGCATTTAAGAAGAACGCTGCCCTAGGAGCTTGTCCGAGAATGGAAAAACCTACTGCAAAACCGATATTTTTGCC
>CAZMLD010000035.1:0-11566 GCA_964566975.1 uncultured Thiotrichaceae bacterium
GTGCGTGCATCTGGTACCGATGAAGCGCTGACGCTGTCGCCCCACATTAAGTACAGCCTAGAGCAGGCGCTGGAGTTTATTGATGACGATGAGCTGGTTGAAGTTACACCAAAAAGTATTCGTATTCGTAAAAAAATGCTAAAGGAGCAAGAGCGCAAGAGCGCAGGTCGTGGTCGCAAGTAAGTTTGGCCATTGTCAGCTATCCAGTATCTGCCGCACTCGATAGGTCAGATCCCTAATTGTATAAGGCTTGCTCAATAGCTCGGTTTTAAATTTTGACTGACCGTTCCTTGTCAGTGCCAGGTCGGTATAGCCCGAAGTCATTAATATCTTGAGATTTGGGTATAGCATGGCTGCCTGTTCCGCGAGTTCAAAACCATTGATGCCGCCGGGCATCACAACGTCACTGAACATAAGCTTGAGCGTGGGGTTTTTAGCTATAAGTTGTAATGCTTCTTTAGCATTCGTTGCTGTTAATACTCTGTAGCCTGATGCTAGCAGTGCTTCTTCGACTAGTTCTAGCAGGGCGACTTCATCGTCAACGACCAGTATGCTTTCAGTGCCGTGGTAAAAATGGTCTGCTTGCTGTGCATTCTTGGTCACCTGTTCCTTATGCTTGCTATGTGGCAGGTAGATATTCAATGTAGTGCCGATACCCACTTCGGAATAAACCCTGATGTTGCCACCAGAGCGTTCAACAAAACCAAATACCATTGCCAGTCCTAGACCTGTGCCCTTGCCCATTTCTTTGGTGGTGAAATAAGGTTCAAAAATGCGATCTAGAATGTTCGGTGAAATGCCGCTGCCATTATCACTGATTGAAAGCTGCACGTATTCGCCTGCAACCGCGTCGGTGTTGAGCTTGCAATAGGACGCATCCAGCGTGCAATTTTTGGTTTCAATGGCTAGGTTGCCACTGCCTGCCATGGCATCGCGAGCATTAATTGCTATATTTAACAGTACATCTTCAAAGTCACCTGGGTCAATTTCAGTGCACCATAGGCCTTCGGTAAGGTTCTGTGTGATCTCTATTTGTGGCGTTAGTGAGCGAGCCAGAAGGTTTTGCATTCCGACTATCACGTGATTGATATTGGTGCTGGAGGTGATCTCACTTTCGCGGCGTGAAAAACTAAGCAGTTTTTTGGTCAGGTCGGCGGCGCGTACGGCAGAATGCTTGATGCTGTCTAGCCTTTTCTGTATTTTTTTATCAACATTCAGCTGGCCTTCCAGCAATTCCAGATTGCCGAGAATGATGCTAAGTATGTTATTAAAGTCGTGGGCAATACCGCCAGTTAACTGACCGATGGCTTCCATTTTTTGTGCGCGACGTAGTTCTTTTTCACGATGATCGCGATCCATGATAATGCTGGTAAGTCTTGCCGCTGACTTTAGCTCGCTCAACTGATGCTCATCGGGTAACGCGGGGTAGTCGAAATACATACCAAATGCCCCTAATACTTTGCCTTTACTGTTCTTTATGGGTTCAGACCAGCAGCAGCGCATGCCGTGTGGCAAAGCCACGTGTTTAATGTCTGCCCATTTAGGGTCTGTTTCAATATCAGCGACCAATACGCGTTTACCCGTATAGGTGGACGTCCCGCAGGAACCCACTTCGGGTCCATTTTTCAAACCATTGACGGCTTCGCAATATTCTTTTGGTAAGCTCGGTGCGCCGCCATGCATCAGTCGATTATCCTTTAGTTCAAGCAGTGAGCACCGCAGCCCAGGGTTTCTGGCTTCATACATCAGCGCGATTGCGTCATAAATATTTGATGCAGACTGCCCAGTGGCAATCATCTCAAGAATTTCTGTGTTACCTTGAGTCGGCGCATGGGGAGCTTGCTTAGTTTGGGGTGGGGGGTCTGATTCGTTCATTGTTGTATTTGAAATTCGTGCGTATTAAGTTAAAATGATTTTTCAGTAAAAGCGAATGATAATCATCATAGCACAGGTGTTTTGTTGAAATAGGTTATCGCATTGTTATGGCAGGGTATTAAGCTGCTTTTGCCCTATCCTTGGAAATATAACAGATTGGCTTTGACCTCGTTGCTAAGTGAAAGAAAGAAGGTTAGCATTTAGTGGGTATATTCCTGTATAATTTGTCGGCTAATTTGGTCTGTTAAGCCTTATCAGGTTTTGTTGTTGCTACAGTGGTGTTTCTAAATCAGAAGCACTTGTGGAGCAAGGCAAGAAATATCAACTTGGTATGCGGTTGATGGACAGACAGAATCATTAAGCTCAGAAAAATTAACCCAGAACACAGAAAATTACGAGTATTAGCAATAGGATTAGAGTATGGTCGATTTAACTAAATATAGAAACATCGGTATTTTTGCCCACGTGGATGCCGGTAAAACCACAACGACAGAACGCATTCTAAAATTAACCGGTAAAATTCATAAAACCGGTGAGGTGCATGATGGTGAAGCGACGACTGATTTCATGGAACAGGAACAGGAACGTGGTATTACTATTCAATCAGCCGCAACCAGCTGCGAATGGAATGGTCACCGCCTGAATATTATCGATACCCCAGGGCACGTTGACTTCACCATCGAAGTCTACCGTTCATTAAAAGTACTGGATGGCGGCATTGGTGTGTTCTGTGGTTCCGGTGGTGTTGAGCCACAGTCTGAAACTAACTGGCGTTATGCTAATGAGTCTGAAGTCTCGCGGATTATTTTTGTCAACAAACTCGACCGTATTGGTGCTGATTTTTACCGAGTGGTTAAACAGGTAGAAGAAGTGCTGGGGGCAAATCCGCTGGTTATGGTTCTGCCCATTGGCATTGAAGACCAGTTTAAAGGTTGCGTTGATCTGTTAACCCGCAAAGCCTGGATATGGGATGATGAGAACGATACCGCAGCCTACCGAACTGAAGAGCCGCCTGCGGAGATGGCTGATCAAATTGAAGAATGGCGTGAAAAGTTGATCGAAACCGCCGTTGAGCAGGATGATGCAGTTCTGGAAACCTATCTTGACGGTGAAGAACCTGCTATGGAAGACATCAAGCGATGCATCCGTAAAGGCACATTGACCATGGACTTCTTCCCGACCTATTGTGGTTCAGCCTTTAAAGACAAAGGCGTGCAGTTAATTTTGGATGCAGCAGTTGATTATTTACCTGATCCAACCGAAGTTAAGCCGCAGCCAGAAGTTGACATGGAGGGTAATGAAACCGGTGAGTACGCCATTGTTGACCCCGAGAAACCATTACGCGCTCTGGCATTCAAAATTATGGATGACCGTTTCGGTGCATTAACTTTTGTTCGCATTTATTCCGGTCGCATGGACAAAGGCATGACCGTATTAAATACCTTCACGGGTAAAACCGAACGTATTGGACGCATGGTAGAGATGCATGCCGATGAACGTATCGAATTAAGTGGCGCGCAGGCGGGCGATATTATCGCTGTGGTTGGTATGAAAAACGTGCAAACCGGTCACACTTTATGTGACGAAAAACAGCCTGCAACGTTAGAGCCAATGGTGTTTCCAGACCCTGTTATCTCTATTTCAATTTCACCCAATGACAAAGGCGCATCAGAAAAACTCGGTATTGCACTGGGTAAAATGATTAAAGAAGATCCTTCTTTCCGCGTCGAAACAGATGAAGATAGTGGTGAAACCATTCTTAAAGGTATGGGTGAATTACACCTTGATATTAAAGTGGATATTCTTAGACGTACCCACGGCATTGAAGCCACCATCGGCAAGCCACAGGTTGCCTACCGTGAAACCATTACCCAGCGGGTAGAAGATTCTTACACCCACAAGAAGCAGTCTGGTGGTTCTGGTCAGTTTGGTAAAATTGACTACATTATCGAACCAGGTGAACCAGGTACAGGTTACGAGTTTGAATCAAAAGTAACCGGCGGTAACGTACCACGTGAATTCTGGCCAGCGATTGAAAAAGGCTTTAGAAAAATGTCTGATCGTGGTGTACTGGCTGGTTTCCCCTGTCTTGACTTTAAAGTGACCTTGATGGATGGTCAGTTTCATGCAGTGGATTCCTCTGCGGTCGCATTTGAACTAGCGTCAAAAGCGGCCTATCGCCAGACCATGCCTAAAGCCGGTCCACAATTGATGGAACCGATAATGAAGGTTGATGTGTACACACCAGACGATCACGTCGGTGATGTGATTGGTGACCTGAATCGCCGTCGCGGTATGATTAAGGCACAGGAAGCCACGCCAACTGGCGTTCGTATTAAAGCTGAATGTCCTTTAAGTGAAATGTTTGGTTACATTGGCACACTACGCACTATGACTTCGGGTCGTGGCCAGTTCTCTATGGAGTTTCTGCATTATGTGGCAGCACCAAGAAATGTGTCAGAAGATGTCATTAAAGAAGTGAAAGAACGCGAAGCCGCCAAGTAACTGCTTAAGCAAACTAGTGTGTTGCGTTACTATAAAAAGCCGGCTTTTAAGCCGGCTTTTTTGTTTGCTTTTGTTTTACTGGTTAGCTGTAATAATACAGCTGGCAGCTAAAAATTAACCACGGGTGATCTACTATGACAATCGAAACAAGCTGGATAATTGGCTTGCATATTCCCGTCGCACTCATTCCGCCTGGGCTGTTGTGGTTCAGTAATATCTTATTTGCTTTCATCTTATTGTTTGCAGCGAAGCACCTAGACTTTAAGCAGTTTCTGAAAAACACATCGAATCAGCATGTGTATTTTGGCGCAATGGTTATCTTATTATTGCTCTGGGGCATGAAAGCAGGGGTCTCACCAGGTTTGGGTTTTCATCACTTAGGTGCAACCCTGTTTACTTTGATGTTCGGCTGGCCATTAGCCATATTTGGTCTGTGCATCATCATGCTTGCCAGCATGTTAACGCAGAGTAGTGAGTGGCTTAGCCTAGGTATTAATGGGAGTTTGAGCATAGTGATACCGGTCTTTACCACCTATGCTATTTTAAAGTTATCACAAAAGCACCTGCCGGATAATTTTTTTATTTATATCTTTGTGGTTGCCTTTTTTGGTGCAGGAATAGCCGTGGCGGTAAATCGGTTAGCATCCACTGCCGTTTTAAGCCTAGTGAATGCCTACCCAAATACAACGCTGGTGGCAGAATCGCTAGTGATGATGCCACTATTTATGTTTCCAGAAATGTTCATTACTGGCATGTTAATCACTATTTTTGTTGTGCTTAAGCCGCAGTGGGTGGCAACTTTTGATGATAAACGTTATATTAAAGGCAAATAACACAGTGAGCCTTTAGTGTAGAGCGTGGCTTTACAGGGTATCGTTAGCCTCTTTTAGCAGAGGCGAAAGGGTATTGATAAACTGCTCAATATGTTCTTTTTTATGTTTCGCCGTGAGTGTGATGCGTAAACGTGCGCTGCCTTCAGGAACGGTCGGTGGGCGAATGGCAGTCACCAGAAAACCTTTGTCAAACAACTGCTGACTTATTTTCATGGCCTTTTTATTGCTGCCGACTAGCAGTGGCTGGATCGCCGTCTGGCTATTTTCTATGGCGATATTTTCCTGCCTGCAATACTGTTTAAAGGTCGAAATATTTTCCTTTAAGGCAGCAAGATGCGCTGGCTCATGTTGAAGCATCTTTAAACTGCAACGTGTCGCTTCAGCAATGGCCGCAGGCAAGGCGGTGGTATAAATATAACTGCGAGCCTGTTGAATAATGGTCTCTATTAGTTCTTCACTGCCTGCAATAAAAGCACCAGCTGTGCCCATGGCCTTGCCCAGTGTTGCCATATATATTGGCACCTCCTGTGGGTCGAGAGAGAAGTGCTGCAAACTGCCTTTTCCGGTTTTACCGAGAGTGCCAAACCCGTGAGCATCGTCTATCATCAACCAGCTACCGGTTTTTTTGCACAAAGTAGCGAGTGCTGGAATGTCGGCAATGTCGCCGTCCATGCTAAAAACCGCATCGCTGAGAACCAGTTTTGTAGCGCGGGTATCTGATTCCGTATGGTAGATTTTTGCCATTTTTTTTTCAAGACTGTGAACGTCATTGTGCAGGTAGCGAAAAAAGTGCGCGCCGCTTATTAAACCGCCATCAATCAGTGAAGCGTGATTGAGGCGATCTTCAAAGACGTAATCGTTGTTATTTAATAACGCCTGGCACAGCCCAATGTTAGCCATGTAGCCGGTAGAAAATAAAATGGCACGGGGATAACCGCAAAAGTCGGCGAGTTCTTCTTCAAGCTGGTGATGAGCAATGGAGTGACCACTGACTAAATGTGCCGCGCCGCTGCCAACGCCATATTTGTTGATGGCGGTGATGGTCGCCTGTTTTAACTGCGGGTGGTTCGCCAGTCCGAGGTAATCATTGCTGCTAAAATTGATGATGTTTTTATTGTCGACACACATTTCAACCTGTTGTGGGCCTTGCGTGATGCGGCGAGTGCGATAACGGTGCTGTTGTTTTCGTTCTTCCAGTGCCTGGAACAGCTGGCGCTGGTCTGCTGAGTTAAGGGATTTCAAAGCGGTAGCAGTGGCTCAGTCAGTAGGACGCAAAATATTGATTACTTAGCCGCCACAGGCAGACTGTTTGTCTGCATCTGGTGCGACCTGTGTGGTATTAATGCCTAATTGGTTAAACAGTTGTTTATCATGGTTTTCATCTGGATTATCAGTGGTTAATAGCCGGTCACCATAAAAAATTGAGTTAGCACCCGCTAGAAAACATAAGGCCTGGGTTTCATCAGACATTTCAGTACGACCCGCAGATAAGCGCACCATAGACTTGGGCATTAAAATACGAGCCACGGCGATGCAGCGCACGAAGTCCAGTGCTTTGATGTCTTTGACCCCATGTAACGGCGTACCGACTACCTGAACCAGTTTGTTAATGGGCACGCTGTCCGGATGCTGTGGCAGGTTGGCGAGTTGTTGCAATAGAGAAATACGGTCACTTTGTTTTTCCCCCATGCCGAGAATGCCGCCACTACAAACTTTGATGTTTGCAGAGCGAACATGAGTCAATGTCTGCAACCTGTCTTCATAAGTACGGGTGGTGATAATATCGCCATAGTATTCTGGTGAGGTGTCCAGATTATGGTTGTAATAATCCAGCCCGGCCTGTTTTAAGCGTTGCGTTTGCTCATTACTCAGCATACCCAGGGTGACACAGGTTTCCAGCCCCATATTTTTCACCGCGATAATCATATCAATTACTTTATCGAGATTTTTATCAGTCGGGTTGCGCCAAGCAGCACCCATGCAAAAACGGCTGGCACCGTTGTCTTTGGCAAGCTTCGCTTTTTCGATGACCTCAGCAAGCGGTAATAAACGCTCACGTTCAACAGCGGCATTATTACGGGCGCTTTGTGAACAGTAGCCACAGTCTTCTGGGCAGGCACCTGTTTTTATGCTTAATAAGGTGCTAACTTGCACTTTATTAGGATTAAAGTGCTGGCGGTGCGTTACTTGCGCCTGGAATAACAGGTCGCTGAACGGCATTGAAAATAATTCTGCAATTTCCTGTTTTGACCAGTCATTGCGTAAGACAGGTTGATTATGTTCTGGCATGGTTTTCTAGGGGCTGGCTGGGTATACTGTGCGGGTATCTTACACTACACGGATAATTAGCCAAAATGGAACTTGTGCAACGGCTGCTTTCTGCGGCGTTTCCTTCGCGCTGCATTTTATGTCAGCAGACAATCGCAGTACACGCGCTTAATCAGAATGTTGAAGTCTGCACCAGCTGCTATCTGGCAATGCCACATAATGAGCATTGTTGTACGCTTTGCGCCTTACCCTTGCCAGCCGACATACTGCGTGATGCCAGCAGTAAAACCGATGTTTTATGTGGACGTTGCCTGACAAAGCGCCCGCAGTTCGATTATTCATACAGCCTGTTTTGTTATCAGGGCGAAGTTATCAAGCTGGTGCAGCGGTTAAAGTTTAATGAAAAAATCGGTTATGCAAGAACCATTGGCGAGCTATTATTAACAAAGCTGCAAGATGAGTTATTGCCAGAACAGGGTCGCCCCGAGTGTATTATTCCTGTTCCCTTGCATCACTCGCGGCTTAGAAAACGAGGTTATAACCAGTCAACAGAAATTTCACGTGTGCTTACTAGCAAGGCGGGGCTGACGATCAAGCATGGTGTGGTGATAAGGCAGCGTCACACCGCGATGCAAACAGGCCTGAAAGCGAAACAACGGCAGCAAAATATCAAAGGTGCATTTAAGGTGGTCACAGCGTTAAAGGTAAACCATGTGCTGATTATTGATGATGTTATCACCACCGGTGCTACCGTGAATGAGCTGGCGAAAGTATTGAGGAGCAGTGGCATCAAACGCATCGGTGTGTTGAGTATCGCACGTGCACCATTGAACCTAAAAAAATCAGTTGGACCTACTGCGGATGCCTAATACACTGAATCTTAACGACTTTACAGGTTATATTGAACTCACCGTATGGATGATACGTTTTCCTCCAATATAACCTGTAAAGTCATTAATCTTCAGCACCTTAGTCATCCTCGCTACGATTCAACTGATTTTTTTAGGTTAAAGCGTTGAACTTGTGCAGAGTCATGCGGTTTTCTTTTTAAAAGCAATGTTTTCTGCTAAAGTAATCTTTCATCAAGCAGTTAGTCAATTCAATAATGGCAGTCAAGGTCAGCAGTTAACCCAAGTCCCTACATAGGGGCTTGGGTTAACAAATATCGGCCTGTAGTCTCACCGTATTACATGAAAACAATCTGTTTCAACGACATTCAAACCTCGGGTTAAAAATATTATGCAAATCGAACAAAATTCAGTCGTGACCTTACATTATGTGCTTAAAAACAATGACGGCAAAATTATTGACCAGTCAGATGACGGTAGCTTTCAATACCTGCATGGTGCCATGAATATCGTGCCTGGCCTAGAAAATGCCTTAACCGCTAAATCAGCAGGCGACGAATTTAGTGTTTCGATTTCCGCTGAGGACGGTTACGGCGCGAAGGATGCCAGTCGTATACAGGAAGTACCAAAAAAGATGTTTGATAATATGGATGAAATCCAGGCTGGCGTTCAGTTTCATGCGCAAGGACCAGATGGTGATGCCGTTGTTGTCACGGTTGTTGAGGTAAAAGAAGATGCAGTGATTGTTGATGGTAATCATGCGTTGGCAGGTGTTGATTTACACTTTTCGGTGACCGTCGTCAATGTGCGCGAAGCGACAGAAGAAGAAATTTCCCATGCCCACGTGCATGGTGAACACGGTCATCAGCATTAGTAGCCTGCCATTATTACATTGGAGGGCTGCTGGGCAGCTCACCGTATGACTATTAAGGTTGAAACTATGCTATCAGACGAACAATTGCATCAGCTGTTTTATATAAAAGAATCAGGGATTCACGGCAAAGGACTGTTTGCGCGAGATAAAATAAAGCAGGGTGAGTACATGGGCGAATATGACGGCCCTGTGGTCAGCGAAAATGATTCACACGTTTTATGGGTGGAAAAATATGATGATGTCTGGGTAGGACGTGATGGCAAAAACCTGCTGCGTTATATGAATCACAGCACCAAACCGCATGCTGAATTTGATGGTTTTGAATTATTTGCAGCGCGAGATATTCAAGCAGATGAAGAAATTACGATTGATTATGGTGAGGAGCCATAGCCCGAATATTTCATAGGAACGCTACACATTTGTAGCGTTCCTATGAAATATTCGGGCTAAAGTGATTGCTCATTACCAGCTCACAGACTAGGGCGTGGTTTTTCCTGAGGGTCAGGCAGTAATATTTGCTTGCAATATTTGCAATAATAGCGATAACCTTGATAGTTGATTTTGTTGTGTCTGATGGTGCTTAGCTGGTGTTCTTTGCAGCCACACTGGTAGCTAAATCGTGTCTGTTTTTTCAGTGGGATACCGGATAAATCATAGTTGGCAGTGACCGATGGGTTGGCGCCAAATGCCTGCATTATTGCCTTCCATTCTTTACCGTGTGGTTTTATATTGTTAAGCCCATAAAGTACATCACTGACATAGTGCGCCACCTCATGCGGTATCGTGGTGTTAAAATTATCCTCGTAATATTTAGAAAAGATAAACGAATTATAGCGAATTTCTCTTTTTGAACGGGAAAAATGCCAGCGATTACGCTGACTAATACGATACATGCCAGCAGCACGACCTTTCAGATTGAAATGAATGTCTACTGCCTTATTTTTAATATTAAACAGCTCGACGGCTTGGTTTATGTAGGCATGCGTTTGCTCAATAACCAGCTGCTGTTTTTCAATAGCTAAAGGTAGAACGGTTGCGGTGGTCGGACTCATTTTTTTGTTTGGCAAGTTCATTAAAAAAACCAGACTTTTTTTCCGCTGGCTTTTTCATTCGACTTGTTCATAGACTCCTTAATAAAAAATCATTCTTGCTTGTGTGTGACGGTGCTGTGATTAACTCAAATATCCCTATGAAACATTCGGGTTAAGCTCTGGAAATGAAGCCTCGTGTTTCTGTATTGATTTTGATGACTTCACCTGGTGTTAAATACTCAGGAACTTGCACCACCAATCCAGTGCTTAGGGTTGCTGGTTTCGTGCGTGCTGAGGAAGAGGCTGCCTTCATTGCTGGCGCGCAATCGCTAATTTCCAGTGTCATGGTCATGGGTAATTCAATGCCGAGTAGCTCGTTATCACTGATTAATGCAGCTAAACCTTCTAGCCCGTCATAAAGAAAAGTCGCTTCTTCTTTTAAGGCAGCGGCCGATAACATAAACTGTTGGTAATTGTCGCTGTCCATAAACGTGTATGTGTCATGGTCGTGGAACAATAGCTGTACGCAGTGGCGTGACACGTCAACAGGCGTGATCGCTTCATCGCCTTTGTAGCGGCGTTCAAATTTTTGCCCGCTAGCAATATCGCTGCCGCTAACCTTATACAGGGTGCTGCCGCTGCGTGAAGAAGGTGACTGCACAATAACTTTTTTAATCAATATTTTTTTGTTATCTTGACTAATAACCAAGCCTTTTTTTATTTCGTTTGCTTTCATGGTGGTTTTTTTGTGACTATAATCTGGTTTCAAGAAGCTGTTGATGGCAGCCAATTATGAGTGATTTTTAATGCGGGTTAAACACTTAATTATTCCAGATGATGAAATCGTGATGACGGCAGTGCGTTCGCAGGGTGCAGGCGGGCAGAATGTTAACAAAGTGGCGACCGCGATACACTTGAAGTTTGATATAACATCGTCCAGTTTACCGTCAGCACTTAAACAGCGCCTGTTGTCGTTGAGTGATCAACGGGTGACTAAAGAAGGGGTGTTTGTGGTCAAGTCTCAGCAAACACGAAGTCAGCTGCAAAATAAAGAACAGGCTTTATTGCGTCTGCACTCTTTTATTATTCAGGCGCTTGTCATAAGAAAAGCGAGAAAGAAAACCCGACCGACAAAGGCATCAAAGCTCAGAAGGCTCAACACTAAAAACAAGCGTGGCGCACTGAAAAAAAATAGGCAGAAAGTTGTTGAGTAAACTTAACACGTTTTAGTGAAATAGCGGCATATAGTTATTCTGTTAAGGAGGCTCTTATTAAGTCGCGGATTTCAGTCGCTAGTGCGACACATTGAATTTGAACGACCAGTGAGCGAAG
>CAZMLD010000036.1:0-11498 GCA_964566975.1 uncultured Thiotrichaceae bacterium
AACACAAGGTGGACTACCTTTATGAACAATGAAACAATGACCTATGACTATTCCGTAGTGCGAATGTTTGCTATTGCAACCATTGTAATCGGTATTGTCGGTATGGCAGTCGGGCTGCTTATTGCAGCGCAGATGGCATGGCCAGTGCTTAATTTTAATACGCCGTGGCTATCTTTTGGTCGCTTACGTCCGTTGCACACCAACGCCGTTGTCTTTGGTTTTGGTGGCTCAGCCCTGTTTGCCACCTCATACTATGTGGTGCAACGTACCTGTCATACTCGTTTATTTGCGCCTGCTTTGGCAAAATTTACTTTTTATGGCTGGATGCTCATCATCGCATCGGCGGTAATAACCTTGCCGATGGGTATCACTTCATCAAAAGAATACGCAGAGCTGGAATGGCCTATCGACATATTTTTGACTATTGTCTGGATATCCTATGGGGTCGTCTTCTTTGGCACCATTGCTAAACGCCGAGTCAAACATATTTATGTCGCGAACTGGTTCTTTGGCGGGATGATTGTTACTGTGGCTTTATTGCATGTGGTAAACAGTGCGGCACTTCCGGTTGGTTTATGGAAGTCTTACTCTGCGTACGCGGGTGTGCAGGATGCAATGATACAATGGTGGTATGGGCATAATGCGGTTGGTTTCTTTTTGACTGCAGGCTTCCTGGGTATTATGTATTACTTTATTCCTAAACAGGTGCAGCGTCCGATTTACTCTTACCGTTTGTCGGTAGTGCATTTCTGGGCTTTGTCTTTCATTTATATATGGGCAGGACCACATCACCTGCATTACACTGCCTTGCCAGACTGGACGCAGTCATTAGGTATGGCTTTCTCGCTGATCCTGTTAGCACCTTCTTGGGGCGGCATGATAAACGGTATTATGACGCTGTCTGGTGCATGGGAAAGACTGCGTACTGACCCTATTCTGAAGTTTCTTATTATTGCCGTTTCCTTCTATGGTATGTCAACGTTCGAAGGATCGATGATGGCAATAAAAACGGTCAATGCCTTATCGCATTATACTGACTGGACGATTGGTCACGTGCATGCAGGTGCCTTGGGTTGGGTAGCAATGATTAGTATCGGTGCCATCTACTTTTTGATTCCTAAATTGTTTAATACACAAATGTACAGTAGAGGGTTGATGGAAATGCATTTCTGGATAGCAACAATCGGCATCGTTTTATACATTACATCAATGTGGATATCAGGCATTATGCAAGGTCTAATGTGGCGTGCAATTAACTCTGATGGCACATTAACCTACAGCTTTGTTGAGAGCGTTCAGGCAATGCACCCATTTTATGTTGTTCGTACCGGTGGCGGACTGCTGTTCCTAATCGGCATGTTCATTATGGCGTACAACGTTTATAAAACCATTGCACAGGGTAAGGCGATACAAGCTGCTATCCCTGAGCCAGCGACTGCTCACTAGAAGCGGCATACAAAAGAGTTAGAGGAAAGTAATAATGGCATATTTTCAAAATAAAGCTGAAACCAAAGTCGGTGTATTGATTGTTTTATCACTGGTAGTGGTGCTATGGGGAGGGCTTGCACAAATCGTCCCCTTGTTTTTCCAGTATTCGACAACGACACCCATAGAGGGTTTAAAGCCTTATAACGCGTTACAGTTGACAGGTCGTGATATCTATATTCGTGAAGGCTGCGTCGGCTGCCACTCGCAAATGATTCGACCTTTCCGAGCTGAAACCGAGCGTTATGGTCATTTTTCTGTCGCTGGTGAGTTTATTTATGACCGCCCGTTTCTGTGGGGTTCAAAACGTACTGGGCCAGATTTGCATCGTGTTGGTGGTCGCTACTCGGATGAATGGCATCGTATACATTTAATTAACCCGCGTGATGTAGTGCCAGAATCAATTATGCCCGCTTACCCATGGCTAGAAACAAATATGCTCGATAGCAGTTTGATTCAGCGAAAAATGCGTGTGTTAGTGATGCTTGGTCATCCATATACAGAGGAAGAAATTGAAGCTGCGCCAGCAATGCTTGAAGGCAAGACAGAGATGGATGCAATGATTGCTTATTTGCAATCACTAGGTATTCACCTGAAGAAGCGCCGCTAATATGTCAATAATCATTAAAAATATTTTGGAGTTACGCTAGTGGAAGCACCATCAACTGATATGTTCGGGCAAATTGCTTGGACTGTTTTTGCTTTTGTTTTTTTCATCGCTGTTGTTTTTTGGGCATGGAGTGGCAAGCGTAAAAAAGGTTTTGATAAGGCGGCAAGAATGGCGATGGATGACGAGGACGACTTGACTGACGACCAGCGTCGTGATGATTAGGGTGGTTTGTCTCACACATTACTAATGTGATGGCATCAAATCAATCCGCCGTTCAGCTTATATAAAATAAAAAAACAAGGTTATGAGGAATTATTATGTCTGATTTTACCAGCGAGTTCTGGAGTTGGTTTATTATTGCAATTTCCGGTGGCGGGATTTTGTGGTTGATCTACCTACTTAAGGCAACGGATAAAGAAGTAGAAGGCGAAATAGGTGTGCCAACAGGGCATGTATGGGATGAAGATCTGGAAGAACTGAATAATCCACTGCCACGCTGGTGGGTGATTATGTTTTACCTGAGCATCTTTATTGGGGTTGCTTATCTTATTCTTTATCCGGGCATGGGCTCATTCAAGGGCGTGCTTGGCTGGACGTCGAGCAACCAGTATGAACTGGAAATTGCGGATGCTGAAGCTGAATTTGGTCCAATATTTGCCAAGTTTAAACAAACGCCAATACCAGCGCTGATCGGCGATCCTGCTGCGGTGAAGGCAGGTGAGCGTTTATTTGCCAGCTATTGTTCTGTTTGTCATGGCTCTGATGCTCGTGGGGCAACAGGGTTTCCCAATCTGCGTGATGATGACTGGTTATGGGGCGGTTCACCCGAACAGATTAAAACATCCATTCTGGACGGGCGCTTTGGCATCATGCCAGGCTGGGAGGCACCGCTGGGCGGGGATGAAGGTGTTGAAAAAGTGGCGAACTATGTCATGAAGCTTGCTGGTCGTGACGTTGATGAAACGCTGGCGGCGGCCGGTAAAGTGCAATTTGACATGTTCTGTGTGGGCTGTCATATGCCTGGCGGTACGGGTAACTATGCATTGGGTGCGCCAAACTTAACCAATAACATATGGTTATACGGTGGTTCGCCTCGCGCCATTAAATATTCGATTGCGAAGGGTCATCAAGGGGTTATGCCTCCTTTTAAAGAGTTTTTAGGTGAAGCCCGCTCACATGTTCTGGCAGCATATGTCTATAGTTTGTCGCATGAAGCTGATGTTAATGCTAAATAAGTCGATCTGGCGCAATATTAAATTATGCTTAGCTCAATAATGAGCAAACACTAGGGGTTTGTTACTGTTAACTTGACTATCAGGGTTGTTTTATTAAGGTGATGACCTCATAGCTTAAAGAGAAACTGTATCTTCTGGCTCATGCTGAGCTGGTTGCAGGGATGCAATGCTGACAAACTAAGCGTGGCGAACCTACGGTAGTAAAAAACAGAGTGAGTATTAATGAGCGCAATACCTCTTGTTCAACGCATAGTTGCCATTTTATGGCCGTCTTTTATTACCGCAGGTATTGCAACAGTGTTGTTTACTACGGCATATGACCCTGCTGTTATTTTTGATAACGATAATAGTCGATTAGCTAGTTACACCATCTGTTTTTTTCTGCTCTGGACGCTCGGCGCGGTCACGTCAGCGACTACCTGTTATTTTTTAAAACCCTGTGAGGAGATAAATAAAGTCGTGAAAAAAAGCAGTCAGGGTGAAAAATAACCGAAATAACGCCGTACACGGTGATTGAGAACGCCCCCTAGGAGCTTGTCCGAGAACAGATAACCTACTGCGGAAACCCCATTTTTGCCCTTTTTTCCCCTGATTTTCGTTAAATAGCGCAACTATTCTCCTCAAATCAGTGAAAAAAATGACTAAAAATGGAATTCCCTCGCTACGGCTTCTGTTCTCGGACAAGCTCCTAGAGTACCGATCTTGTAAATAGTTAAATTTAATAGAGCACGTTTGTTTTTTAAGTAATGGTGTGCGTGCAAATAACAGTAATAGGTAATAAACTAATAATGGCTGAAAAATTGGCTAAACTAAAGGGCAAACATGGCAACGATAATGTTGAGCAGTTGCTTAATGACAATAGCCAAAAAATCTATCCTCGTGAAGTACATGGCTTGTTCGCCAAGTTGCGTACCTTGGGTGTTCTTTCCTTGCTGGGTGTGTTTTACATTACGCCATGGTTGCAATGGGCTGATCGTCAGGCCATTTTATTTGATTTGCCTGAGCGAAAATTTTATATTTTCGACATCATTTTTTGGCCGCAGGACTTTTTTTACCTTGCACTGCTTCTCATTGTCGCTGCTATCGTTTTGTTTTTTGTTACCGCACTCGCAGGTCGTGTCTGGTGTGGATACACCTGTCCGCAAACAGTGTGGACGGAAGTCTTTTTGTGGATAGAGCGGAAAGTTGAAGGTTCTCGTCCACAGCAAATCAAGTTAGATAAGCAACCTATTTCCTTTCGTAAAATAAGAATAAAAACCACTAAGCACGTTATCTGGTTAGTGTTCTCACTATTTACTGGTCTAACCTTTGTGGGCTATTTCTCGCCCATACACGAGCTGACTGTAAATTTTATCACCTTTGATAATGGCCCCTGGGCAACATTCTGGATATATTTTTATGCTTTCGCTACTTATGGTAATGCGGGCTGGTTGCGCGAACTGGTGTGTTTGTATATGTGCCCCTACGCGCGATTCCAAAGTGCAATGTTCGATCCGGATACGCTAATAATCTCATTTGATAAGTCTCGAGGGTTGCCGCTTGGGCCTAGGAAAAAATCGGTGGATAAGGTCGCTGCTGGTTTAGGGGACTGTATTGACTGTACTATTTGTGTACAGGTTTGTCCGACGGGTATCGATATACGAAATGGGTTACAATATGAGTGTATTGGTTGTGCGGCGTGCATTGATGCTTGTGATGGTGTCATGGATAAAATGGGCTATGATCGTGGTCTGATTCGTTATACCACTGAGAATAGCCTGAAGGGGCAGCAGTCTCATATTATGCGCCCCCGTATGGTCGCATATGCACTGCTTCTAGTTGTTATAATTAGCGGTACTTTTTATTCGATTATGGCGCGTGATCCGATAGGTATGAGTGTGATTCGAGATCGCAATATTTTATATCGTGAAACCAATGAAGGTCTGATTGAAAATGTTTATGTGATAAAAATATTAAACAAAGACAGTAAAGATCACCATTATACATTAACAGCTGAAGGCATACATGAGCTCATTCTTAAGAAAGATAAGGCTGAGATATTTGTTAAAAGCGGTGAAGTGGCAGAGCTTCCAGTTCGCATACGTGTTGATGCGTACAACCTTAAACAGCGCAGTAGCAAGATCAGTTTTACTTTAAAAGCGATAGGTTATGTAGAGTTAAGCATTGTTGAAGATGCACGTTTTTTAGGGCCTGTGTTTAAATGACCTCGGTTTCGGGTCATAAAGGCAACGCTGGTTTTACATGCAATTAAGCGTTTCAGCCGCTGCCATATGAATCTCGGACAAGTTTCTAATATAACTACCAATATTTAAGAGAACAAATATGAAAATAACTGAGCACAGCAACCCATGGTACACCTACCCCATATTATGGATGATGTTATTTATACCTTTTGTCGCTGTTGTTAGAGGTATAGGCATGATCTGGATATCTGTAGTAACGGCCGATGGTTTAGTTATTGCCGATTATTACAAGCATGGTAGGGAAATTAATCTGGTCATAGAACGCGATTTAAGAGCCAGTGAACTAGGTGTGAGTGCCGTTATAGACTTTGATAATAATAGCCGAGCCATTACCATGCAATTTAACAAAGGCTTGTTGGCGTATTATCCAGCAAGTTTTAATCTGCACCTGGAACACGTCACCCGTGAAAAAAGTGATGTAAACGTATTGCTACATCGTGGTATTGGCGACCAATATATTGGCTATGTAAAATATCGAATTAGTGAGGGGGTGTGGCATTTTAGGCTAGATGACTCCGATTGGAGGTTAAGCCAGCGTGTGTTTGTGAAATCCTATAATAGAGTCGAATTACAAGGCATTTTTTGAACGCTTTCAATAGTGAAAGCATGGCGTAGTCAGGTTTTGTTAGGCATGTCATTTAATGATGACTACTTGGTTTCTACCGATTTGTTTTGCCTGGTAAAGCGCTTCGTCCGCTTTGCCGATGAGCAATATTTCCAGATTTTCAGTTTTCTTATTTACCGAAAACGTTGCCGTGCTCTCTAGCTGTTGTCTGATTTGACTGAGGGATGCAATGCCGATGGAGACAGTAACGCTCAATGTGATATCGTTAACCGTTAACTCCTGATCCGCTATCTGACTACGAATCCGCTCGGCAACTTCATGTGCCAGCTGGATACCGGTGTCGGGAAGGATGATGGCAAATTCTTCACCACCATAACGTGCCACAATATCGCTGGAGCGTACCTGCTCACGCATTAATGCGACCAGTTGTATGAGCACGCCATCACCGACTTGGTGACCATAATCATCATTTACCCGTTTAAAATGGTCAACATCAATAAATAAACAGACCAAGTCTGACTTTTTTCGTAAGCAACGGTCGGTTTCATGTTTTATACGCTCATCAAAGTAACGACGGTTATAGGCCCTAGTTAAACCATCCTGATAACCTAACTCCAATGTGCGCTGTCGGTTGATGCAGTTGTCGATAGAAATGGCTATCATCGCGCTGAGTTTTTGCAAGAATTTTGTGCCATCGTTTTTATCATAGCGCTCTGGGTTCTTGCTGAGCAGTAACTGGACACCAATGACTTCAGACCCACGTTTTAAAGGCAGCAAGGCGGCCGAGTGATACTGGCTACTGTCGCAATCATGAATGAGCCAGTCGTACTTTTTTAAGGTGCGTGTGCCGAGGATGGGGCGGTCGGGAAGATTTTCGATGAGTAACTTGCTGGTTCTGCTGCCAATGAAACTTAATCCGGGGTACTTATGTTGGTAGTTATCAGTGAGTAAGCGTTCAACCTCATGAAAGCGGTCAACCAAGCATAAGCGGACAGCATCAATATTGAATTTTTTTTGTGTCTCTAGCAGCAGCTGAAACAATTTATCGGGTGCCTGCGCGGCAACAACCGATAAGGTGAAGTCATCAAAAGATGATTGTGTTCGTTCATTGCGACGTGCTTCGGTGAGAAGGCTGTTTAGCGTCTCTCGCAACTGCTTGTTTTCTTCCTGTCGTTTTTCATCCACAGCTTATTTATAGCACGTTTTAATGGCTTGAGTGTTGACAATCGTGCAGATTTTGTAAAGCCCCTGGTTTTTAGCGATGCCCTAATGCCGAAAATGGCGCATACCGGTGAATATCATTGCCATACCATGTTCGTTTGCAGCGGCTATCACTTCCTCATCACGCATGGAGCCACCTGGCTGGATAACTGCAATAATGCCGGCTTCGTGTGCGGCATCAATACCATCGCGAAAGGGGAAGAAGGCATCGGATGCCATCACCGCACCAGGCACAGCGAGACCCGCATGCTCTGCTTTGATGCCAGCAATGCGAGCGCTGTTAATGCGGCTCATCTGTCCAGCACCAACACCTACCGTCATGTTGTTTTTAGCGTAAACAATAGCGTTGGATTTGACAAATTTGGCAACCTTCCAGCTAAACAGTAGATCGCTCATTTGCTGCTCCTCAGGCGCCGATTCGGTGACTACCCGCATTTCATTAAGTAATAACAGGTCAGCATCCTGCACCAGCAGCCCGCCATTAACGCGTTTAAAGTCTAGTCGATCAAGGTTTTTAGTCCACTGGCCACACTCCAGCAGGCGTACATTCTTCTTATGTGCAATCGCATCAATGGCTTCACCGCTGATACTCGGTGCAATAATGACTTCGACAAACTGACGATCAACAATGGTTTTGGCGGTATCAGCGTCAAGCTCACGATTGAAGGCAATGATGCCACCAAATGCAGATTCAGGGTCGGTGCTGTAAGCAGCGTTGTAAGCGTCAAGAAGATTGTTATTAACCGATACGCCGCAAGGGTTGGCATGCTTGACTATGACACATGCCGGTTCATCAAACTGTTTGATGCACTCCAAAGCCGCATCAGTATCGCCAATGTTATTGTAAGACAGCTCTTTTCCCTGTAATTGTTTTGCGGTTGCAATGCAGGCATCGGCTGGATTTTTTTCAGTATAAAAAGCCGCGTGTTGATGAGGGTTTTCGCCGTAACGCATTTCCTGTGCTTTGCTAAATTGCAGATTGATGGTGCGTGGTAGCCTGTCCATTGAGCCACCCTGTTTTATCCTGCCCAGGTAATTAGCAATCATGCCGTCATAGTTTGAAGTGTGTTCGAATGCTTTCACGGCAAGGTCAAAACGGGTGGCATCACTAACTATGCCTGCATTGTTATGCAGTTCTTCAAGCACCCGCTGATAGTCCGTTGGTTCAACAATGATGCTAACAAAGGCATGGTTTTTGGCGGTGGCACGCACCATGGCCGGGCCACCAATATCTATGTTTTCGATGGCATCGTCTAACGAACAGTTTTCGTCAGCAACGGTGGCTTCAAAAGGGTAAAGGTTGACCACGACCAAGTCGATAGGCGCGATGTCATTGTCCTTCATGACATTATCATCAATGCCTCGACGACCTAAAATACCACCATGAATTTTTGGATGCAGCGTTTTCACTCTGCCGTCCATAATTTCAGGAAAGCCGGTGTGTTTGGATACTTCCATTACCGGAATCATGTTGTCAATGAGTAATTTTGCTGTACCACCGGTGGATAAGATCTCAATGCCTTGAAGCTGAAGTGCTTTAGCAAATTCAATAATGCCTTCTTTATCAGAAACGCTAATAAGTGCACGTCTTACTGGGCGTTGAGTGGGATCGGTCATAAGTCAGCCTTTGCGGAAATTTTTGGAAGGTAGGAATTATAACTGAGAGGCAGAATGAGTGAATAGCTAATTTTAGCCTAAAAAAATCAGTTGAATCGTAGCGAGGATGACTAAGGTGCTGAAGATTAATGACTTTACAGGTTATATTGGAGGAAAGCGTATCGCCCATACGGTGAGTTCAATATAACCTGTAAAGTCGTTAAGATTCAGTTATGCCCAGGGATGGGCAGTAGTAGGATAATGCAGGAGCAATTATCAAGGAGCAATTGCCAAGCATTAGGAATCCGCAGTAGATCCAACTGATTTTTTTAGGTTTAAACATGCTGGTTGTAGTTGCCAATGTATAAAGTTGTAAGGTAAGTGTCTCGCCATCGTAGTATCATTATTGGACTCTTACGGCGGGTCATTTTTATATTGAGTCGTATTACGCTAGGAGTTTGTCCGAGTGGAGAAATAACAAATTGCGATATTGTCTGTTATACAACAATAAGCAGAGGTGGCTAGATGATGGTTAATTTAAATCAGCAGATATGTCAGTATGTCGCTAAATTTAGTTCAATGATGACTAAAATCCGCGTGTCAAAGCGTTGGCTGATCACGGGCTTTATTGTTGCCCTGTCAAATCCAGCATGGGCACAGTCATATCAACTAAAGCAGCTGGCATCCGGTTTGGCTATCCCTTGGGGGATGAGTTTCATCGCGCCCAATGAAATACTGTTTACCGAGCGTCATGGTGCGTTGGGTATTCTCAATACCCGCAGTGGCAAAGTTAGCCGAGTTAGCGGTTTGCCTGAAATAATGGCGCAGGGTCAGGGTGGCTTAATGGATGTAGCTGTACCCAATGATTTTTTGCAACAGGGCTGGATTTATTTCACCTACAGTAAAAAGATAAAAGGCCAGGGTGTCACAACACTGGCGAGGTCCCGTTTAAATAATGACAAATTGTATCAATGGCAAGATTTACTTGTGACGCAGTCAGCCAGCGATACAGGCTTACATTACGGCAGTCGAATTGCGTTTGACGATAGCGGCTATGTTTATTTTGGGGTGGGTGATAGAGGGGTCAGGTCGAACGGGCAGAACCTGAAAACGCATGCAGGTTCAATTCTCAGGCTGAAACGTAATGGCGATATTCCTAACGATAACCCCTTTTATAACAATGCAGAGGCACTGCCTGAAATCTGGAGTTATGGTCATCGCAATCCGCAGGGACTGGTCTGGGATAGTGATAATCAGCGGTTATGGGCAATTGAACACGGTCCTCGTGGCGGTGATGAACTTAACCTCATTAAAAAAGGAAAAAATTATGGCTGGCCAGTTATCTCTTACGGCAAAGAATACTGGGGGCCAATATCGGTGGGTGAAGGTACGCATAAAAAAGGCATGATGCAAGCTGTTAAATACTATGTGCCATCAATAGCCCCTGGCAGCCTGCTGCATTATGATGGGAGTGCATGGCCGAAATGGAAAGGAAATCTTTTTGCCGGTGCGTTAAAACTGAGGCATTTAAATCGAATAGTGCTGGATGAAGATGGAAAAGCAATCGCCGAAGAGCGACTGCTGGACGACTTAAATGAACGTATCCGGGCGTTAGCACAAAGCCCCGATGGCGGGATTTATTTTTCGACAGACAGTGGAAAGATTTTTGCTATGAAACCATCAAAATAGCATAATAGAACATGCCTCTGCATGTAATAGAATGTCAGCAATAAAGAGGCTTCTTAACCTTCGTTACATGCTGTTGCATCACCAGACGTGTACGAATTTGCTGTGAACAAACTTAAGGGTTAGCGATGTCAGCTTGCACACTTACTGAGAATTTTTTTGAAAAGGTGGTCTATGATTCAATCTACAGTTCTTAAAACGCAACGCTATTTATGGCTTGTTTTATTGTCGTGTGCTTTTTGCACGTCATCGGTTATTCATGCCGCCCCCGCGACTTTTAGCGAGGCGTTACTCGATCAGGTGAGCCAGCGGATTCATAATATCAATACACAGGCGCTGCTGAAACAGTTGCAGGCGCAACCGGAAACAGTAATGATCGACGTGCGTACTGCGCCAGAAATCCTGCTGATGGGTGGCATGATTGACGCGCCGCGAAGCCATAATCTTAGTCGTGGCTGGCTGGAATTTAATATTAGCGATCTGGTGCCAGATAAAAATACGCCAATCGTAGTCTATTGCGGTATGAACCTACGCAGCCCACTGGCAGCCGATACCTTGATGAAGATGGGATATACGCAGGTTAAAAATTATGCCGATGGCTTTTTTGTCTGGCGTGATAAAGCTTTAGCTATTGAAGCCCCCGACTTGGCATTAAACTCCATGTTATTCAGCAAGCCGGTTAAGGTGGCAGAGGGTGTCTGGTCTGCCATTGGTGCTACTGAGCCGGGTACTTATGAAAACTCGGGTCATAATAATAACCTGTCATTTATTATCACCAGCGAAGGCGTGCTGGTGGTTAACGCTGGTGATAATTACCTGCTGGCACGTGCCTTGCACGAGGAAATTAAAAAGCTAAC
>CAZMLD010000037.1:0-11393 GCA_964566975.1 uncultured Thiotrichaceae bacterium
AGCTATTTGTAACAGCTATCGGCGTTTCTTTGATAACCTATACGATTCTTTTGTTAATCCCAGTCACTTGGACTTAGCACTTATTAACATTGGTATAAAACACAATAACACGATAACCAGGGCGTAAATCGAACTCTCTGGCACCATTGAGTTCGCGGCGTACTCATAGGTTTGTGTAGACAGGGTTTCATAGTTAAAGGGGCGCAATACCAGCGTTAGCGGCAACTCTTTTACGATATCTACAAACACAATTAAAAACCCGAACATCAATGTTTTCCGCATAATCGGCAATTCAACCTTGATCATTGTCTGCCAGTAATTGAGCCCTAAATTTCTTGATGCTTTATTGATATTGATGCTTACTTTTTCATAGCTTGACTCTGTCAAGCTTAAACCGACACCAAGAAATCGTACCACATAGCCAAAAATCATCGCAAACAGCGTGCCTGATATTAGCAAGGTACTGAGGTCAAATTTTTCGATTAAATAACGGTCGATATCACCAAACAAACTCATCACGCCAACACCAATGACGATACCAGGAATGGCATACCCCAGCCCAGCCACTTTAATCAGGTATTTAGTATAGTTGTTGTTATAAATGCGTACGGTATAGGCGATAAAAAAAGCTAACATCACAATGATAACAGCACTAAACGAAGAAACGATAAAGCTGTTCATCACCACTGTCAAAAATGCATCACTAACAACATCGCTGGCATATATAAAGGAGTAAACGAGTATCCAAATAAACGGTATAACAAAACCCAGTAGAATCGGAATGGATAAAAAAGAATAAGCCAATATTTTTTTAACCCCTTTTAATTTTTCCTTCTTCAACTCTTTTGCAATGGTTTCACTTTTGTAGCTGCTATTGCCACGGCTAAATCGTTCTATGGCTAATAAAGTAAAAATAATACTCATGGCAATGATGCTTAAATATGCCGAACTTTTGGGGTCGTTTAAACCAAACCATGAGCTATATATGGCGGTGCTTAAGGTATCAACACCATAGTATTGCACTGCGCCATATTCATTGACGACTTCCATAATTACCAGCGCTAAACCACCAATAATAGCCGGCCGAGAAAGCGGTAACACTACTTGGTAAAAAAGCTGGAAGCGATTTTTTCCTAACGATAAAGCGGGATACAATAAAGATGAACTGCTTTTTAAAAATGAAGATTTAACGATAAGGTAAATATAAGGATAAAAGGCCAAGCTTAAAATGACAACCAGGCTGTTAAACTGCAAGACATTAAAAAAACTGTCGATACCAAGGTCCATTAAAAGCAGGTGCAGAGGGCCAAAGTAACCCAGAATATCACTATAAATATAACCCAGAATATAAGCGGGTATAGCAAAAGGCAGCGCCAAGAGAACGCCTATGGTACTGGAAAAGCGAAAGCTATAAAATGACGTGATATAGGCACTGATCACGCCAAAGATTAATGACAGTATAGAAACAAAAAAAATCAGTTTTAAGGTGTTTAAAATATAACCCGTTAATACGGTTTCTTTTAGGTGGTCAAGCGTATCACTGTCGCCACCATACGAGTAAAACAAAATGGTCATAATCGGCAGCAGTATTATTAAAGTGATTAATGTGCTGCTGACTGTGTACTTGTTTACTGTGTTTCTTAATAATTTAATCATTGCGTCTTAATCACTGCTGCTATGACTCAGCGTATTACTCTGGTATGAATTTAGGCCATTAATTTTTCAGACTTCGACATCATAACCACGATGGCAGAGAGGCAGTAGAACCTTGTTTACTGTACGCCAAATAGCACCTCATAACTGTAGCGCAAACGACCAAGATAAAAAATTTACCCTTGCCAGATGATTCATTAAAAAAGCCTCCAACAGTGGCGGAGACTGTTGGAGGCTTACTTACTCGAAAAAATTAAACAACATACAGTATCGAGCATTGTACCACGCTGCTCAGAATGCCTCGCCTGTATCGTACTCGACGTCGCATTTCTGCACGGTTATTTCCAACCTACCCGATTAAAAACCTTAACTGCTTTGGCATTGTATACTCCAAGTAGCTCAAGCGATGTTGTGTCATACCTAAACGTGCCCCATGACTTCAACAGTTCGGATGGCTCCACCGCCGTGTTAACTGGATACTCAAAATTTGCTTCTGCAAAAAGCTCCTGCGCCTCTACACCAGCAAGAAACTCCAAAAACTTAACCGCATTGTCTTTGTTTCTACTGTACTTAATGACACCTGCACCCGATATATTAATGTGCGTGCCTCGCTCTCCGACGCCCTGGTTGGGGAAAAATATTCCCATTTTCTCACCCACTTTGACCTCACCCCTTTTATTGGAGTTAAGTAGCTGACCGACATAATAAGTATTGACTATTGCTATATCGCCGACACCAGCAGCGACCGCTCTCATCTGATCTCTGTCGTTTCCTGCGGGCGACCTCGCCATGTTATTTACAATACCTTTTGCCCAGTTTTTAGCCGTTTCTTCTCCATCGGATGCGATAAACGATGCCAGTAAAGATTGATTATAAATATTGTTTGATTTTCTAACCAATATCCTTTCATGCCATTCATCAGACGTTAAATTGGCATAAGTAGACAGCTCATCTGCGCTGACTTTATTTTTGTTATAAACGATAACACGCGCTCGTTTCGTCAAACCAAACCAGTAGCCATCTTTTTGTCTCAGATTTTTTGGGATGGTCCTTGTCAGAAACTCAGAAGTAATAGGCTGTAACAAACCTTTCTGTTGAGCCAGTGCGAGGTTACCCGCATCCACCGTCATAAAAATATCAGCTGGTGTATTTTTCCCCTCAGATTCTATTCGTTTAATCAGCTCTTTAGCTTTGGCCTTAACAACGTTAACTTTAATACCGGTTTGTTGCTCAAACTTCTTAAATAGCTGTTTATCCGTATCATAATGTCTATGTGAATAAACATTGACCTCATTTGCAGTGGCTAATGAACTTGCCACCATGGTTACAATGATAGCAGTACTTAACACTAACTTTTTCAACATAATTACTTACCTTTTTTCTTAAAGTGATGATAATAAAAAGAATTTTAACAGGAACCTGACAGGGAGAAATACTTTATCTATCAACTGTTTCATGTCAGGTTTTACACCATCAAGCCCTGCTTTCTGTCAATGGTGAGAGACTGGCAAGCTGCATTCAATAAGTTGCATTAATAAGTGGCTGCTAAGAGCAAGCCAACCTAAAAACTGTGCCTCATGAAGGTGTATTTATTCTTAACAACGGTATAAACACAGCGACGCTTTTAACCGTCCGAGTGCATTTCCTTGTTAACCAATATTTGACTATGCAAATTTTGCTACTGGCACCGGACGCTCAACAGCAAAATTAATTTTATGCATTTTTATTCGTGCTACTTCATGCATGGTTTCTGCTGTCAAATAACTTTCCCCACAATGTGGGCAATTTACAATTGGTACATTTTCAATAACAAGAAGGTTACTATTTTTTCCATAACTTCTAGTTATTCGGCGAACATGTGCTCCATCTTTACCGCAAATATCACAAATTAATGTTGTCATTTTATTCACCTCTATAAACGGTAATTATCACCATTTTATTTGTAAAACCGTGTTGGCTACGATTGATATTATTGAACTATCTATTGTTGCACCTCGAATTATATATTTACATTCTTCTTTTTTGCTATCTTTCTGTCTCTCTATTATAACTCCAGTTAAGACTGCTCGTTCTACATCAAATATAGAGAGTTCATCTTCGTCCATTTCTTCTTCACCATGCAGCGTAACAATGTATCTGTTCTCCCGAATACACTCTTTGAATTTACTGAGAATATTTGGAAACAATTAATTCATCCCATATAGCTATATTTTTTTGGCTAGCAGTGTCGATACCATGCCTTACAGCCTGCTATTAATGAACCATTTACCTGCGTTTCAATGCGCTTACACGACACTCACAAAACATCCGATACGAATAATAATAATTTACATTAGCATTTATAGCAACCGCTATTAGCCTAATGTTAACCCTAGGAGCTTATCCGAGAATAGAGCCGTAAAACAAAACCACTTAATCACAGCTTATGCCTTTTTCTTCAATTAAATGCTCATATCTTCTATCGGTCAGTGTTCTTAGAAAGCAAACCATGTTTTTGTTTTCATCCGCAGTGCCAATAATACGAAATGGACGACCTGAGCTAAGCTCAGCATTTGATATATTTTCAACCACGGCTGCGGGTTGCCAGTTAACGCCTGTTTCTGGGTTTATTAAATGCAGCGGCTCATTTCGGTCAGCGATATGGTTATAAAATATCATCACCGTTAATAAATCACGAAACACGCCATTGTGCATATAAGGTTCGGTTACCGCCACATTACGCAATGTTGGGGTTTTAAATTTACCACGATCCGTTCGCTCCTGCGTATGATTTTCCAAGCCAGCATCGAAACCACTGTCGTTAAGTATGGTCACATTTGGATTTTTCGGTACACCGAGGTTATGATACTCATAACCTGTAAAAGTTTCTTTAAATTTATTAATCGGGTCGCCACGACCATGTAACTGATGGCAAATAGCACAGTTTGTGAATTGTGAAAAAAACATCGCCCTGCCCGCACTCTCTCTAAAACTCATAATGTAATCACCGGTTAAAGAACGGTCATACTTGGAATCAAAGGGGGCGAATAGCTCGGTTTTTTCAAAACTGGCGATGCTCTCTGCCATTGCGTCATAAGCCGCATCGACATCCTCAAAAATAGTTTCACCGAAGAAACGTTTAAAAGCAGCTATATAATCTGCATTCTCCTGTAACCGAGCCACCACACTGGCTTTATCCGGCATGTTCATTTCTACTGGGTTAAGCGGTGGCCCACCAGCCTGCCCTTTTAGATCAACTTCACGACCATCAACAAACTGACCGCCCAACGCACCCGTATAAACTCGGTGCCTGTTTTGCTCTGTTTGAAAGCGTGTGCGCGTGCCAATATGAAAATCAGGTGAAAATTTGGCATAAGATGCCGTGGGCGTATTTCTGTCACCCAATGAAACACCATCATCGCCAAGGGAGACGGCAACAATTTTTCCGGCAGTGCCGAGACGACCGTCATCGAGTCGGTTATCAATAAAAGCATGTTCAGGTACATGGCAGGTGGCACAAGACTGGGTGCGTTGCAACGACAAATTGACATCATGGAACAAGGCATCACCCAGTGCTTCCCTAGATGCGAAAACAGGCTCCTCTGACGAACTACCACAGGCAGAAACAAACAATATAACACTGATTAACAGCAATTTTTTTAACATTAATTTATGCAATTAGGCGGCCTACATTTATCTATAAACTTGTTATATATAATCCATTTGTTATGAATCACGAACAATCACTATTAATTCAACCACAGCGGTACTCGTAAAAGCGTCATTTAAAGGCATTTAAACACAGCGCCAACAAAGAATCATTGATCGTTGTAATTATTAACAATAACGCCATTGCAATTGACAATGATTCTTACTTGCACTTATAATGGTGACCGAAAAATAATGATTAAAACAAACTATTCGAGGAGTGAATCAATATGAAACTAACACTAACGGCAGCCGCCATTCTTTCAGCTTTACTTATTACCGGCTGTGACTCCGATTCAGACCCCGAGGCTACAGGTTTTACCCATGATTTACCAAAACTGGAAAAGCTATTAGAAAACAATGCGGCTATCGCGTATGCAAAATACAAAGATTCCGTGATTACCGCTGAAGCACTGCAAACCGCGCTGGTTAATTTTCAGGCAGCCCCCACACAGCCAAACCTTGATGCTGCTAAAAGGGCTTGGTTAATTGCGCGTGAACCTTATGGCCAGTCCGAAGTTTTTCGCTTCCGCAACAGCCCGATTGATGATGACCCAACCACAGCCGCAGCAGAAGATGGGCCAGAAGGTGCAGTTAATGCTTGGCCGTTAGGTGAAGCACTAATCGATTATGTGGTTGCCACTGGCGTTGACTTTGCGGGCGGTCAGATTGAAACCGACCATGAAGTTACCGGCGTTGTTGATCCAATGACTACCGCCACTGCTGTAGCAAGTCAAAGCGATAATATTATCGGTTCGACTATTACGATTAACGCTGCTCTACTGGAAGGTTCTGAAGCTGGTGATGGTGCTGACGTTATTTCTGGTTACCATGCCATTGAATTCATGTTGTGGGGACAGGATCTTAACAACACAGCTGCAGTTACCTCAGGAAGCGATCGTGAAATGGCGGTTAAAACGCACGATGCGACAAATCTTGCCACAGGCGGTTTACGCCCATTAACTGACTTTAAACTTGACGGCACTTGCACCACGGGTAACCCCAGCGTGACCGTTGCCAGCAATGTTCCCTGCCAACGTCGCCATGACTTTTTAAAAGTCGTCGCCGATCAGCTAGTTGCTGATTTATCCGATGTGCGCGACCAGTGGGCACCCAATGTAGCAGGAAACTATCGCGCCAGCTTTACCAGCGTTGCCAGCATCGATGAAGCCAAGCCAAAATTTTTACAAATATTAACTGGCATGGGCACTTTATCTGAAGCTGAACTGGCGGGTGAACGCATGCAAATATCACTGGCAGGCAACTCTCAGGAAGACGAACATTCCTGTTTTTCTGACAATACTCACCGCGATATCTGGTTAAATGCAGAAGGCGTATCCAATCTCTTCACTGGCGTTTATGCTGGCTTTGACAGCACCTTAGACGGTATAGCCAATGTCACCACTAATGCTGTGGATGGCTTCGGTATTGATGACTATCTGGCGCACATTGGTGCCACCACCTTGGCATCTGAACTACAGACTGCTCTGGCAACCACTGAAATACACTACCGCGCTATTGATGTTGCAGCACGAGCAGGTAACCCTGTTGACGTTTTGATAATGAACGCGACAGGTGACTTAGCCAAACCAATGAGAGATACCATTACTTCGCTGCATGCACAGGCAATAAAAGTGGCGAATGTTGCTATTGGCCTTGGCCTAGGTACAAAAGATCAAGTTATCGACCCTGATGGCTCTGCCTGTGATACCACAAACCCTACGCTTGAATGCTAATGACAGATGGGCATCTCTAAAACCTAGATTTTTGTTCGAGTTCAAGGCGGATGGATTTTGAGAACCGCAGTGTATATGAAATACATGAGGATCGCAGAAATTCATCCAACGCTGAAACCGAGAAAAAAGATGGTTTTTAGAGGTGCCCAGATAGTGGTAAAAGCAATAATATGCCATAAACATTCACTATGACTTATAACGTAAAAGCAGTCGGCATTAAATGCTGGCTGCTTTTTTGTCTATTAATAGTCATTTTTATCTCACCTGGCGCTTTTCACATGCCCGCTAAAGAACAGTCTGCATGAACAAAATAGCATCGACCACAGCTTTATTTGCTGTGTTAATTACCGTTTCAGCACTTGTTGCTGGTGGATTTTACCTGTCACAAAACAACGCTGACCCTGCATTATCTCCCCCGCCACTCTCCGAGGCAGAACGCAAACCTGGTGGTGAAACAAGCGTTTCTATTCAGCCCTTCCCATCCTTAATGTTACCTGCCACAAATCTGCCAGCAGACAGACTGGCTGACTTTCACGCAGGTAAAGCCCTAGCGCATCAGCCTTGGGTTAAAGCGCCCAGCTCAACCGACATACGCGATGGACTCGGACCACTATACAACACCAGAACCTGTCTGGTCTGCCACACCAATGGTGGCAGAGGTTTTATGCCAGAAGACAACCAGACCTTGCTTTTTACCAGTCTGTTACGCTTAAGCATTCCTGGCTTTGATCCCGTTCATGGTGTTATTGCCGAACCCGTGTATGGCAGCCAGTTGCAATCGCAATCAACCGCATTAGAACACCAACTTGGCAGCTTTAAAGCGGGTATCAGCCCAGGTGTGCCACCCGAAGCCTACGTTTTTATAAACTGGCTAGCGCAACCCTTTACCTATCCCGATGGACACATCGTTTACTTACGAAAACCGGAAGTAGACATTCGTAATTTGGGCTACGGCGCAATGCATGAACAAACACTAATCAGTATTCGTACCGCACCAGCGATACACGGTGTCGGTTTACTGGAGATGATAAAACAGTCCGATATAAATAAAATTGCCGACCCGCTAGATAGTAACCAAGACGGTATTTCTGGACGTGTCAACATGGCGTGGGATGCTGAAAGCAATCAGCCAGCACCTGGGCGTTTTGGTCTCAAAGCCAATAAAACCAGTGTGCGACTACAGGTCGCTGCCGCATTACAAAGTGACATGGGCATTTCTAACCCAATATTCCCCACGCAACCCTGCACCGAGACACAAACCTTATGCAATGAAAGCATTCATGGCAACGACAAAGAAACGGGGCTTGAAATTTCTGAAAAACTACTAACGCTAATGGTGAATTTCACCATGTCTATCGGTGTGCCAGAACGACGCAAACCAGACCACCCGCTAGTGCTACAGGGGCGCGAATTATTCTTCCAGGCAAATTGTCATGGCTGTCACACACCTTCATACATCACAAAAAAAGATGCTCGTTTCCCGCATCTATCTGCACAGAAAATCTGGCCCTATACCGATTTATTGCTGCATGATATGGGCGCAGGGCTGGCAGATGGTCGCCCCGATTATCTGGCAACGGGTTCAGAATGGCGAACATCGCCACTGTGGGGCATCGGGCTAAGCCAAGCGGTTAATGGCAGCAAAAACTTTTTACATGATGGTCGAGCACGAAATATTGAAGAAGCTATTCTCTGGCATGGTGGCGAAGCAAATACCAGTCAACAATATTTCGTCAACCTGAATAAAGAGCAGCGCAAGGCATTAATGGCATTCGTGCGCTCACTATAACTCAAAGGCAATAAAACCATGGACACAAAAGAGCGTAACCATCTATGAAAAAAGCCAACATTAATCGTCGGCAGTTTTTAGCGAGTTTAGTGACTGTTGGCGTTGCCCCCGAATTACTGGCTGAATCATTATCATCGTTACCAAACATCACCAAGAAAGAATATGTTGTTTCAGCCCAAGGACGCGATAGCACTGGTTATAGTATAACGGGCATCAACAGAAGCACTAACGTGGCACGATCAGCACTGACCAATTTTAGAGGCCACGGGTTAGCGCAGAACCCGGTAAACAGAGATTCTGTTATTTTATTCGCCCGAAGACCTGGGCTATATGGTGTTGAAATGCGTTTAAGCACGGGTGAAATAAAAAACACATTCAGCCTATCATATAACCGAAGTTTACAGGGACACGGCTGTTTTAGTGCAGACGGTAACTTACTGTATACCGCCGAGGCAGACACAAAAACAGGTGAAGGAAAAATTGTTGCTCGTGAAACAAAAAACTATAAACAGCTAAGCGAAATAGACAGTTACGGCATAGGGCCGCACGATATGAAATTGATGCCCGATGGCAAAACGCTGGTGATAGCAAATGGCGGCATACTGACGCGCCCTGAAACCGGACGCGCAAAACTCAATTTACACAATATGCATTCCACATTAACCTACATTGATTTAGCCTCGACAAAAAAGCTGGAAGCACAAACTGTTGCCGAAACAAAAGCCAGCATTCGCCACCTCGATGTTGCTGCTGACGGCACTGTCGCGCTGGCCATGCAAGTACAGCGCGAAGCAACTGGTCATCAACGAGTGGTGTCACTGGCTGCCGTGCATAAGCGCGGTGAACCCATTCGCTTACTTGATAAGCCAGATATCATCATTGAAAAAATGCACGACTACATTGGCAGTGTCGCCATTAACAACCAGACAAGAACGGCTGGCTTTACCAGCCCGAGAGGTAACCTGGTCGCTTTCTGGAATATAGACGATGGCAAATTTGCTGGCTATCATCAGTTACATGATGTCTGCGGCATCTGCGTATCGTCAGACCAGAAATATTTTATTATCAGTAACTCATTGGGTGAAATACGACAACTTAATGCCTTCACCTTAAAAGAAAACCAAGCTGCGCGATTACGTTTTCCTGATAAGGCATGGGATAACCACATGATAAGCGCTACATGATAAGTGCGGCATAAAAAGTATCGCATGATAAATGCCACATCGTAACGCACTATGCACAACATAAAACACGATCAACATTAATTAGGACAATTTACAATGAAGCCATTAAAAAGTACTCTTCTTATTACACTTTTTACTTTTTTTATTTTTTCTATTAGTGCCTGTAGTAACGAAAGCGAGGAGAACACGCTAGACAATATTATTAAAAATAATATTTTGCCCGCAGTTACGGGGTTTAAAAACCAGGCAAATTCACTAGTAAGCAAAACGGACACCTTTTGTGCTGCGATAGATCAAGCCAAGCTGGAAGCACTGCAACAACAATGGAAAGATTTGAGCTTACAGTGGCACAGTCTTGTTATGTATAACATCGGACCACTAAATGACAATTTAATTTTCCCTAAAATAAAATTTATCGAATCCATGCGCCCACGTGGTCGAGACTACACCTCGGCCGTACGTGCTGAACAAATGACTCGATTAGATGACAACACCGTACTCGATGCCAGCTATTTTGATGCGCTAAACTTCACTCTGGTTGGTATGCTGGCACTGGAGCTGTTAATTTTTGAAGACAGCATCAGCAACAAAAAAGACCTGATCACGATTGTTAGCGATTATCAGGCTCGCCCAAGAAAGTGTGAGTACCTTACTGGTATGGCACAGTTACTTCAACGACATGCGATTGAAATAGACCACGGCTGGCAAGTTGAGTTTTTAGCGACTGGCAAACCTTTTAAAAACATTTTACTTGATGGCGAAATGGCCAATGGTAAGCAATCTGTAGCCGCATTACTTATCAGCATACAGGAATATCTTGATTATCTGGAAAAGCGCAAACTCGATGTCAATGACAATGCGGTTATGGATGCACAAATTGCCAATTTTTTCTATGAAAACATAGGCTCTGCGCTGACCGAAATCGATAATGTGTTAGAAGGCAGCGGGGTGACGAATGCAAACTTTTTCAACTCGATGAAAGAAAACGGGCACACCGCTCAGGTCGACATTGTTAAAAATAATATGGCAAATGCCAAACAGGCGGTGGCAGCAAAAAACCGTGGTGATTTGGCCATGTATATTGGTTTTCTTGATGGTAACTTTAAACGTGAAATCCCCGACAGTCTCGGCGTTAATCTGGGTATTAATTTTTCAGATGGCGATTAAGGCTCGCTACCTCGCCTGAAATACTAAGAACATCTCTAAAAACCATATTTTTGTCCGATTTCGGCGTTGGATGGCAACTACAATCTCGGGCGGCGCAGCCACAAATGCCTTATACACTGCAACGCTCAAAATTCATCCGCCTTGAACTCAAACAAAAATCTTGGTTTTTAGAGGTGT
>CAZMLD010000038.1:0-11311 GCA_964566975.1 uncultured Thiotrichaceae bacterium
ACTAAAAATCTCGATTTTTCGCTACGGTTTCCATTCTCGGACAAGCTCCTAGCAGCGCGTGCGAACGAAAAAATGATATTAACACTTGTGCAACAATTTATAGTTGTGTTGAAAGTAAAATAAGACCTGAATTCAAGAGAGATTACTAATGTCCACCGTTGTTGTCGTAAAAAAAGCAGGAAAAGTTTGTATCGCAGCAGATAGCCTGACCAGCTTTGGTGATTTAAAACTTAATTTTGACTATGACGTTGCTCACGATAAAATTTTACAAGTTGAAAACAATTATATTGGTATAGTTGGCAGTGCTGCACATCAACTGGTACTGGAAAGTGCTTTTAGTTACAAAGAAACAGGTGATAAAAAACTGACTGAAAAGTTAGCAATAGATTTCTCGTCACGCCTCGCCATTTTTGAAACCTTTCGTGCATTACATCCTGTGCTGAAAGAAAGTTATTTTTTAAACGCTAAAGATGAAGACGATGACCCTTACGAATCAACCCAGCTGGATGCATTAATCGCCAATCCTTCAGGTATCTTTGGCATCCACTCATTAAGGGAAGTTACTGAGTACAAAAAGTTTTGGGCGATTGGCTCAGGTGCAGATTATGCATTAGGTGCTATGTTCTCAATTTATGATACGGCAATGTCAGCAGAAGACATTGCTCATATCGGCGTTGCTGCTGGTGCCGAATTTAATAATGCTTCGTCATTGCCTTTGTCCAGCTATCAATTTGATTTGCTGCAACAACAGACAGCAGAAAAATAACGAACGATTTTATTACTGAAAAGTTACTACGATGTTTACTGGAATAATTGAAGCGCTTGGTCGCATAAAAAATATAGAGCCTGTTGGTGGCGATATGCGTTTGCATGTTGCTGTGGGTTCACTCGATATGAGTGACGTGCAGCAGGGTGACAGCATTGCCGTTAATGGTGTTTGCCTGACGGCGGTTGAATTTGATGACAAACACTTTGTCGCCGATGTTTCTAATGAGACCATTGCATTAACCAGTTTGCATAATCTTGCTACGGGTAGTGAAGTTAATCTTGAAAAAGCGCTGTTGCCGACAACACGTTTAGGTGGTCACCTAGTTAGTGGGCACGTCGATGGTTTAGGTGAAGTGCTTGCCATTAAACAGGCAGCGAGATCGATTATGTTTAGTATCAGAGCACCAGAGGAATTACAGCATTATATTGCCATGAAAGGCTCAATCTGTGTTGATGGTACCAGCCTGACGGTAAATAAAATAGGCACGACAGATTTTGAAATAAATATTGTTCCACACACACAGCAAAGAACCATTATTAAGAATTATCAGCCAGGCACTAAAGTCAATCTTGAAGTCGATTTAATCGCACGTTATCTGGAAAGGCTGTTATTGAAGCAGGCTACTACCACAGATAATACCATTACACTTAATAGCTTAGCGAAAGCCGGTTTTATACGGTAGCGCGTTACATAAATAGAATATGATGAAATTAAATACAACAGAAGAAATTATCGAAGATATTCGCCAGGGAAAAATGGTTATTATTATGGATGATGAGAATCGTGAAAATGAAGGCGATCTCTTAATGGCATCATCGTTTGTTAGCGCAGATGATGTCAATTTTATGGCACGTTATGGTCGCGGCTTGATCTGTATTACCTTAACTGAGCAACGTTGCCAGCAATTAAAATTACCACTAATGATTCATGGTGCGGATGCCATCGAAAGCACAAATTTCACCATGTCGATAGAAGCCGCAGAAGGGGTGACTACCGGTATTTCTGCGGGCGATCGTGCCGTTACTATTTTGGCGGCAGTGAAGAGTGATGCCTCGGCAAAAGATATTGTGCAGCCAGGGCATATTTTTCCATTGATGGCACAACCTGGCGGCGTGTTGACCCGTGCTGGGCATACTGAGGCAGGCTGTGATTTAGCTGGTTTAGCCGGTCTGGAAGCCAGCTCAATGATAGTCGAAATTCTAAATGAAGACGGCACCATGGCGCGTCGCCCTGACCTAGAGACATTTGCACAGGCGCATAATTTAAAAATTGGCACCATTGAAGATTTAATCAGCTATCGGCTACAGCATGAAAAAACCGTTGAACGTATCGCTGAGTGTGATTTTCCGTCACAATATGGTGACTTCAAATTAATCGCCTACCGCAATAGCATTAATGCGATGACGCACTATGCCTTGCTTAAGGTAACCGGTGAGCTGGATCCGGCGCAACCAGTAATGGTGCGAGTGCACATGAAAAACGCATTAACCGATGCCTTTGGTTCGCTGGATATGAAAGCATGGCCGCTGCAAGATGCACTAAAACAGGTTGCACAGGCAAAGCAGGGCGTGGTTGTGGTGTTGACCTTGCCTGATGAAGACGTCGTTATGTTACAGTGGATGGCAAAAAATTCCGGGGTCGAACAGGTTGATGTGGTTAAAATGAAACAGCCAGTAGACATAAGAACCGATGGCGTTGGCGCACAGATATTGATGGATTTAGGGGTGAAGAAAATGCAGCTAATGACCGCGCCAAAAGTGATTCATGGTCTGGCTGGTTTTGGTCTTGAAGTTGTCGACTATATCAGCGGTAAAGATGCATAAAATCGCTTGCAATTGTTCGACTGTCAGCTATGTTGAAAAGAGGAATTAGTAGCAAAAATAACAGGACTATTGCGGTTATAAAATACCTGCTAATAGCTATCGAATAGTTCGGCAACAACACGCTAAGCGGCGAGAAGATTGCCGCTAATTTGAGAGAAATAATGATGAGTGAAAATAAAATAATTGAGGGCAGTTTGCAATACACAGAAGGGCGTTTTGCTATTGTGGTTGCACGTTTTAACGGTTACATCGTTGAAAGTTTGCTTGCTGGTGCAATGGATACGCTACTTCGACATGGTGTGCCTGCATCGGACATCACCGTGGTGCGTGTGCCTGGCGCTTTTGAACTACCTGTTACGGCTCAAGCTCTGGCTCAGTCTGGCGATTACAGTGCAATCATTGCACTTGGCGCGATTATACGCGGGGCAACGCCACACTTTGACATTGTAGCGAGTGAATCAGCAAAAGGGTTGTCTAGCATTGCTCTGGATCATGGTTTACCTGTAATCAACGGTGTTTTAACCACAGAAAACATTGAGCAGACCATAGAGCGAGCAGGCACGAAAGCCGGTAATAAAGGGGCAGAAGCCGCCGCCTCTGCTATTGAAATGGTTAATGTTTTTAAACAGCTTAGTTAAAGTCGTGACTGCATAATATGAACGAACCCAATAAACCGGCTTTAACAAATGCGGTGACTAATAAAGGTTTAGCCAAAGCCAGAGGTAAATCCCGTCGCCTTGCAATGCAGGCTATTTATCAATGGCAGATGACGGGTGACAGTATTACCGATATCAAACAGCAGTTTTTTGAGGAAAACAACATATCAACGTTTGACTCAGCGTTTTTTTCTGAGTTGGTCAGCGGCGTGGCATCGTCGATAAATGCGCTCGATCCCTTACTTGAAAAATACATGACTCGCAGTATTGAATCGGTTGACCCTGTTGAGCGTTCAATATTACGTCTGGCGAGTTACGAATTCATTAACCGCCTTGATGTGCCATATCGAGTGGTATTAAATGAAGCGGTTAATATTGCAAAAGAATATTGTGCAGAAAAGAGCCATACATTTGTTAATGCAGTGCTCGATAAAGTTGCAAAAGAAATAAGGGTGGTTGAAGTACAGGCGTTTAAAGCAAAATAAAGTTTCACTTATGGTGTCTTATCTTTCACCCTATATTATCAGCATAATAAAATAATATAAGGCGTTGTTCGTTTCAGCTTGCTTACTCAACAAGGTCTTATGTGTTGCGTCATGCCTGATGCATATCTTTACGTGCTAATGCAGCAGCATCCTCACTTTCAAAATGTTATAAAGTCATAGTTAGATGAATACTGAATTTGATATTATAAAAAAGTATTTTACTTTTGACTCACAACGTGAAGATGTCGTGCTGGCGGGTGGAGATGATTGTGCTATTGTTTGTGCAGCAGAAAATAAACAACTGCTGATAACAACGGACACGCTAATCTCTGGTGTGCATTTTCCAAAAAATACCTCCGCGCAAGACATCGCTTATAAGGCGATTATGGTTAACCTGAGCGATCTTGCTGCCATGGGCGCAACACCTGCCTGGGTCACCTTGGCGATTTCTTTGCCAGATAATAATGAACACTGGTTACAGGCTTTCTCCCAGCAATTTAGTGCCGTGTTATCCGTCTTTAATATTAGTTTAATTGGTGGTGACACGACAAAAGGGCACTTATCTATTACTGTTTGTGCGATGGGCTTTGCTGATAAAAATAAAATTATGCGGCGCGACAAAGCCAAAGCAGGTGATAATATTTATGTGACTGGTGAATTAGGTGATGCAGCGATTGGCTTGCATGCCATACTAAATAATTTACACGATGAAAGGCTGTCACGCTGCATTAAAAAGTTAAATCGGCCTGAAGCCAGAGTGACTTTTGCCGAGGAGCTGGCTAGCTATGCAAAATGTGCGCTTGATATCTCGGATGGTTTAGTAGCCGATCTTGGGCATATCCTGAAAGCGAGCCGTTGTGGTGCGACTATTCATTTGCCAGCAATACCTGTTTCCTCATCAGCACATTATTATTTTGAAACCTTTCATCATGCTAAAATTGACTGGCCACTATTGTTAACGCAGGGTGATGATTATGAACTTTGTTTTACGTTAGATAAAGATCATGCGTCTGTTATTGAAAAACTGGCAGAGAAACACCAGTTGAAAATAAGTTGCATTGGTGAAGTGACCGATGCTACTGAGTTGAAATTTTATGACGCTGATCATAAATTAATTCATTTTTCTGGCGCTGGCTTTAAACACTTTTAGTTTCTATGGCTTATCTGTGTGACTCAGCCGTTACCTGTTATTAGAAATGGCCAGGAAAAATGACTTTTGCAAAAATTAACGTAGCAATATGAAAACATCAGAAAAAAACAGAAAGATCCATCCTGATGAATTAAAAGACCCGATTGTATTGTTGGCAACGGGTTTTGGTAGTGGTTTATCGCCAGTCGCACCAGGTACAGCAGGCACTTTATTAACCGTGCCACTGGTTTATTTCTTGCAGCAGCAAACGCTGCTGGTTTATGCGCTGGTCACCTTGTTTGTGCTTGTCACTGGTTCATGGGTGTGTGGTTATGCTGCAAAAAAATTACAGGTACACGACCATCCAGGCATCGTTTATGACGAGGTTGCTGGGTTTTTGTGTACCATGTTTTTGGTGCCAGCAAGTTGGTACTGGATGCTGGCTGGTTTTGTTTTATTTCGCTTTTTTGATGTGCTAAAACCCTGGCCCATTTCATGGGTTGATAAAAACATACACGGCGGTTTTGGCATTATGCTGGATGATGTCATTGCCGGTGTTGTTAGTCTCGCCTGTTTGTTATTTATTGTTCAATTGACGGGTTATCTCCCATAGCGTTCTTAGCCAGAATATTTCATAGGCGCGCTATTAATTCAATTTAACCTTATGATATTACAGATAAAATATAGTATATTAGCAAGGCGCACTATGTACCCGTTCACCGCTACACAGTTTTTGAAAAAATATCAGCGATCAGTTTGTTCGATTCGCCTGTAACCATAGCTATGGCTATGCTTTTCGCCGAATCGAACAAACTGATTCACTGACTGTTTTTATAATCAGTCTCCCCATTGTCTGCATTCCTATGAAATATTCGGGTTAGCTAATTAGAAAGCTACGCTAATATTGAAAGTCCTTCATTGTTTAAGAAGTTGACCAACGTAATCAATGGTAAGCCAATTAAAGAATTAGGGTCATCACCTTCAAATCGATCAAAAAGTGCAATACCCAGTGCTTCAGATTTAAAGCTGCCAGCACAATTATAGGGCTCTTCTTTATGAAGATAATGCTCAATCATGTCTGGTGTTAAGGTTTTAAATACCACCGTGTAGGGTACGCAGGTGCTTTGGCTATTGCCGCTAACGGTATTTAGTAAACACAGGCCTGTTTGAAAAGTAATTTTTTGACCGGATGCGCGAGTTAGCTGATTAAATGCATTTTTAAAATTACCTGGTTTGCTTAACTTCTCGCCATTTAACACGGCGCTTTGATCGGAGCCGATGATTAATGAATGGGGGTGGCGCTCGGAGATAGCTTGCGCTTTGGCGCAGGCCAGCCTTATTACCATTTTTTCGACGGCTTCGTTTGCCAGCGGTGTTTCGTCTATATCGGGCGAGTCAGTGATAAAATTGACTTGCAAACGCTCAAGTAGTGTTTTGCGAAATGGAGAGGTAGAAGCGAGGACTAATTGCATGGTTGTTATTCTCGTATCAGGAAGTGACTGATTGCGTTAAAATTATCACCAGCTATTGTATACAAAATGGCTTAGCTGTGCATTCTATGGAAATCTAAAGTTGATAGAAGCTGTTGAATTGTAAAAGGAAAGTGCCAAAAAATATAGACAGGTTTGTGCCTTTGCTATACAATAGCTCGATTATGCGGAGCACTATCGATGGTTACCCTGCTTGAAACAGTAGATTTTTTGCGTCAGGTTGAACATAACCGGACAATAGAAGGTTTCTATCCGATATCAAAGCTATCTCGTTTAACAGAGGCGTTGTTGAGCGATGAAGGTTTTGTTACGGCAACGCTTAAATTCGGGCGTTGTGCTGGCTTTGCCTGTTTAAAAGGCAGCGTGTCAGCAAGCTTGGTGACCGAGTGTCAGCGATGCCTAGGTGCAATGCAAGCAGAGGTGGCAGGTAGCTTCAATTTTGCTCTGATTAAGAGTGAAGATGACATTGAATTATTGCCTGAAAAACTAGACCCTTATATCATCGCAGGTGAGCAGCAATCAATCATCGAGTTAATCGAGGATGAGTTGTTACTTAGTCTACCGATGGTAATCGTGCATGAAAATGACTGTTCTGATTACATGAGCAAACAGAACAAAAAGGAGCAGGCCGCAATAAAGGCCGAAAAAGAAGCCGCGCATCCATTTGCAGCTTTACGCTCTTTAAAAGGCAATAAAACTAACTAATTAATTTTTTTATTTTATGCAAATGCAAATTTAGTTTTGCAACTTTGTAAAGAAACAGTTCAGGAGACTTTCGTGGCAGTTCAAAAAAGCAGAAAATCACGTTCAAAACGCGGCATGCGCCGTTCACATGATGCACTTGGTGGTGCAACATTATCGGTTGATCCAACTTCAGGCGAAACCCACTATCGTCACCATGTTACCGCTGACGGTTTTTACAAAGGTCGTAAAGTCGTCAATACTGGCGATGCATTTGAAGAATAAACGTGCCAGCCTTCTGGCTCGAACATTACGCCGCGCTCAATAAGCGGTGTGATGACTGGTAATATATGGCGACCATAGCTTTAGATGCCATGGGTGGTGACTTTGGTCCTGAAGTTGTTATCCCAGCAGCCGTTCACGTAGTAAAAAATACCACCGATGTTCATATCATTCTAGTTGGTGATGAGCCGCGTCTGCGTGCTTTTGCCAAAGAGCGTAACATCGACCTCGACAGGCATTTTGAAATACAGCATGCTTCTCAGGTGGTCGAAATGCATGATGACCCGCGCCATGCCGTGCGTAAAAAGAAAGATTCTTCGATGCGTGTTGCCATTAACATGGTTAAGGACGGTCGTGCCCAGGCCGTTGTTAGCGCGGGTAATACTGGTGCGTTAATGGCGACAGCAAAATTTGTTCTAAAAACGATTCCCGGTATTGAACGCCCAGCAATCTGCACCACGATTCCTGCCTATGGTGGGCATACTCACATGCTTGATCTGGGCGCCAATGTAGACAGCAGTGGCCAGCAGTTGCTGCAATTTGCGGTCATGGGTTCAGTACTGGCCGAAGCGGTGGATAATACACAAAAGCCAAAAGTAGGCCTGTTGAATATCGGTACTGAAGACAGTAAAGGCAATGCACAGGTAAAAGAAGCGCATGCTTTTTTAAAAGACGGTCCTTTTAACTACATTGGCTATGTTGAAGGTGATGATATCTACAGCGACAAAGTTGATGTTGTTGTGTGTGATGGTTTTGTCGGTAATATATCGCTAAAAACCATGGAAGGTGTGGCGAAAATGATTGCCACTATGATGCGTGAAGAATTTAAAAAATCACCCTTATCCATGCTCGCTGGAATGATAGCCATGCCGGTATTAAATCGGTTTAAAAAACGAGTTGATCCGCGTATGTATAATGGCGCATCTATGTTAGGTTTAACGGGTATAGTGATTAAAAGTCATGGCGGAGCAGATGTGTTAAGTTATGCTAATGCCATTGAAGTCGCATTGCTGGAAGTCGAAAAGTCAGTGCCAGAGCATATTCATCAACGCATGGCACCACTTTTGGCGCAGCGTGAAACAGAGTCGATAGCTTTAAAAACAGCGAGTTAGATAAGCACAGGAGAAAATCTGAAGTCTAGAAATTCAGGCTTCCCCGTGTTGAAGATTAACGCTGGAAATTAAAGTGAGTCAGAAAATACACCGTAGTAAAAAAGCACATCAGGAGTAATAAGCGTGAGTTACGCAAGAATATCAGGCACAGGCAGTTATTTACCTGAAAAAACATTAACCAATGCCGATCTTGAAAAAATAGTTGATACCTCAGACGAATGGATTCGTTCACGTACCGGTATTGAAGAGCGGCATATCGCTGCAGATGGCGAATATACGGTTGACTTGGCTGAAAAAGCCGCCATCCGTGCCATGGAAGCCGCAGGTAAAAGCAACACGGATATCGATCTCATTATTGTTGCGACCACCACGGCTGATCGCGTCTTTCCCAGTACCGCCTGCTTGTTACAGCAACGGCTTGATATACACGGCTGTGCCGCCTTTGATGTGCAGGCAGTGTGTACCGGTTTTGTCTATGCTTTAGGGATAGCAGACAAGTTCATTCGCACAGGCTCTGCAAAGTGTGCGCTGATTATCGGTGCTGAAACCTTATCCCGTATTGTCGACTGGACTGATCGTGATACCTGTGTGTTATTTGGCGATGGAGCAGGTGCTGTTATCCTCGAAGAAAGTGACGAGCCTGGTATTTTGTCAACGCATTTACATGCCGACGGTGAATATGAGAGTTTGTTGACGGTGGATTTTGGTGTCTCAACCAGATCAGATATCATCCTTGCTGGCTCTGGTGGTATTCGCATGAAAGGTAATGAGGTCTTTAAAATGGCAGTTAATACGCTCGGTCGCATTGTTGATGAAACCTTGGCGTTTAACAATATGGAAAAGTCGGATATTGACTGGCTGGTGCCACACCAGGCGAACATTCGAATTATAAACGCCACGGCTAAAAAACTGAAAATGTCGACTGACCATGTGGTGATTACCGTCAATAAACACGGTAATACCTCGGCGGCATCGGTGCCGCTTGCGCTAGACACAGCGGTTCGAGATGGCAGAATTAAACGTGGTGAAACCTTGTTGCTTGAAGCGTTTGGTGGTGGCTTTACCTGGGGCTCTGCATTAATTAAATATTAGACCCTGCTTCTTTTAGTATGGCTATTTTAAGCGGCATACCCGTACTAAATTGTCAGTCTTTCACCATCACGCTGGATTTTTACCGACGAATGCTACAATTTGTAGTGGTGAATCAGCGCCAATCAAATGGTGTGGTGCAATGGGTGCATCTTATGCATGGTGATGTCACGCTGATGCTACAAAGAGTTCCGCCGAGTCAGATGCCTCAGCCAGAGCCATTACCGCGCTCCAGAATAACGCTTTATTTTTATTTGAATAATATCAAAGAATTGCACCACTTTATTGCAGCAAATGGTGTCAGCGTATCCGATTTGTCTTTCACCGATTATAAAATGCAGGAATTTAGTTTACTCGATCCAGAAGGTAATAAAATAATACTGGGTCAGGCTATAAACAAGGCATGATGACTGCTTACCATAAGAGTCCGACGAATTGACGTTTCACCAGCTAATGAAAATAATGCTGTTGCTGTAAAGCAGCTGATTGATAGCAAGCCCACCCCTGATATAAAAGTCTTGCTGCTCAGTTAGCCTTTTTTATCTTTAAGCAGAAAAATTTCTTTATAAACAACATTAACTTACAGTGATATTCTAATTTTAAAAAACGATAAATATTTATTGTTTTCTTCAATCATGCTGATATACAATGAGCGTTCTAATTAAATGAAAGTATGGAGCTGTAATGGCAGATCGTGAAACTGGTACCGTAAAGTGGTTTAATAATTCTAAAGGATTTGGCTTTATTGAAAGAAAAGATGGTGAAGATGTTTTCGTACACTTCAATCAAATTCGTGGTGATGGTTACAAGTCATTAGCAGATGGTCAGGCAGTAGAGTTCACCGTTGTAAAAAGTGATAAAGGTTTTCAGGCAGAAGACGTCTCTCCTTGCTAGGAGCTTGTCCGAGAATAGAAGCCGTAGCGAAAAATTGAGATTTTTAGTCCAGTTTTTCGAACATTTGAGGCGAGCAGTGGTGCATGGATGCACCGTTATGCCCATGGATGGACGTACTGAAAATTGCTCCTAGCATTTTCCGCACTTCCACCATCCATGGCGGTCGTATTTCGCAAAGAGCCAGGAAGACGGTGCGATTATGTCCATGGATGGAGGGTATTTCGCAAAGAGCCAGGAAGGCGGTGCGATTATGTCCATGGATGGAATAGCCCGCTACTTAACGAAAATGTTAGGGGAAATGGGAAAAATATCGGTTTTGTAGTGGGTGCTCTGATTTTCGGACAAGCTCCTAGGGGCCGTTCTCAATGACCTGCATGAGCGCGATTTCGAGGTATTTTTTACGCTGACAAGGCGTAATAGTTGCTCTATTACGACGATTTGCAACGCAGTCAGCGTGAAAAATAACCGAAATAACGCCATGCACGGTGATTGAGAACGCCCCCTAGCATAGGTTGCAGTTAACCTGTTATGTGGTTTTGAGATAACAGATTGCAATACATCGTGTTGTGAATATTGAGAAGCACCGCAGCTGATATTTTCGGTCAGCTATGTGTTTATAGTTTCACTTAAAGGATACTTCTTTTTTAGAGATATCCTTAAGGCTTCCTTTTGTGTCGAAAATCAGTGCGCCTAACAAAACACATAACACGGATTCGTTTCTGGGCTCATGTCTTTTATACCATTTCTTATAGTATGCAATAGCCATTAACCTGCAAACGATAACTTTAATGCTTTATCGCTAAGTCGTGCCTCATATTCTTGCAACACAAGCTGGTCGTCGTGTGATGGGTCGGTCTGAGTTGCGATAGGTCTAACGTGCAGTTAATATTTTCATGAAATT
>CAZMLD010000039.1:0-11196 GCA_964566975.1 uncultured Thiotrichaceae bacterium
CTGATTGAACGTGGGCCGTGGCAGCCACGTGAGCATTTTGATGAAGAAGCGTTGCAGGAGCTGGCCGACTCCATTTCCAGTCAGGGCGTAGTGCAGCCTATTGTGGTGCGAGAGAAAGCGGGCATGAAGGGTCGGTTTGAAATCGTTGCTGGTGAACGGCGTTGGCGCGCGTCACAAAAAGCCGGCTTATCGAAAATTCCGGCGGTCATTAAAAATTTTGACGATCAAACGGCAGCAGCAGTCTCACTGATTGAAAACATTCAACGTGAAAATTTAAATCCACTGGAAGAGTCCAGTGCGTTAAAGCGCTTGATTGATGAGTTTAAAATGACGCATCAGCAAGTTGCCGATACCGTGGCACGTTCGCGTGCTAGTGTGAGCAATCTGCTGCGTTTACAGGATTTAAATCCAGATGTAAAAACCCTGCTGGCGATGCGTGATATAGAAATGGGGCATGCAAGGGCATTGCTGGCGATAGACGGGCTGGAGCAAAGCCGCGTAGCGAAAGATGTGGCGGCAAAAGGTTTGTCAGTACGCGAAACCGAAGCCTTGATTCGCAAGATATCTGCACCTGCAAAAAAAGCGAAAGTTACGCGCAAAGACCCAGATATTAGTAAGCTGGAAGAGCGATTAAGCGCGTTTTTGGGTTCGCAGGTACAGATAAAGCAAAAGGGTTCAGGCAAGGGCACGATGGAAATTAGTTACTCCAGTTTAGATGTGCTTGATGGTATTTTAAATAAAATTGAGTCCTGATTTTTACCGGTCAAGGAAGCATCCGTTTGCTGCAAATCAAGGTCTAATTTTTCGTAGTATGGCGATGCAGTGCGGGTGCTCGACGACACACGTAGCCTGATGACAAACTATCTTTATGGTTGTTTGCGCTGAACTACGTTAGATGCAGGATAAAGTTGCAATGTGACTGAATTCATTTCTTGACCTTTAACAGTGATCCCTTATATAATTCGCGCGCGTTATCAACTCGCCTGTCACTGGTTAAACAAACGGTAAAAAGCAGGATGTTGAATGCAGGAAATTATGCCGCAAGATCAGTCAAACCCTGAAAATTCGCTAGGAGCTTGTCCGAGAATAGAAGCCGTAGCGAGGGAATTCCATTTTTAGCCATTTTTTTCACTGATTTGAGGATAATAGTTGCGCTATTTAACGAAAATCTGGGGAAAAAAGGGCAAAAATGGAGTTTCCGCAGTAGGTTCTCTATTCTCGGACAAGCTCCTAGACTTGGAAGCAGTCGAACTGCATCCAGAACTTGAGCTAAGCGGGGAACAGCGTGAGCAGATGCAGGTGCAGCATAAGCAGTCTCAGCAACAGGTATATCTATTTGTTGTAACGCAACTGTTAGCAACCGTTGCACTATTTGTCGTATTGCTTGTTTTTGATCTGGTGGTTGCTTATTCATCGCTGCTTGGCGGCTTAATTGCAACTTTGGCCAATGCTTGGTTTGCACAAAAAGTTTTTCGGCTAAGGCCGTCAGTAACCGCAGATAAGATGCTGGCTGCATTTTATGTTGGTGAGATTTACAAAATCGTATTGACCTGTGCCATGTTTATCATTGTCTTTGTTACGGTAGAGTCGATTAATGCAGCCGCTTTATTAATTACATATTTATTTATACATATGACTCCTGCCGTGCAGAATGTCTTAACTAAAGATTAGCACTTCATATTTAAGTCGAGAAGAGATAGAGAATATTATGGCTGAAGAAGCCCTGACAGCAAGCGCACACATTAAGCATCATTTGCATAATCTTACCTTCGGTCAGTTTCCTGAAGGTCATGAGCGAGCAGGTGAATGGGGCATTGCGCTTTCAGCACAAGTGTCGCTAGACATGGGATTCGTATCGATTCATCTTGATACCATGATTTTTTCTATCATGCTGGGTGTTATCTTTTTGTTTATTTTTCATAAGGTGGCAAGATATGCCACGCACGGCGTTCCTGGTGGCCTGCAAAACTTTGTGGAATGGATAGTCGAGTTTATTGATAACAATGTACACGACTCCTTTACTGGAAAAAGCACATTGGTTGCACCAATGGCGCTCACCCTTTTCATCTGGATCTTATTAATGAATGTAATGGATCTGGTGCCTGTAGACTTGATACCTCGGCTGGCGGGTATTGTCGGTGCAGCGGCGTTTGGCGTAGAGCCGCATCAAGTCTACTTTAAAATAGTGCCTACCACGAATGTTAATGTTACTTTTGGTATTGCGTTGTCCGTTTTTGCGTTAATGATCTATTACAGTATTAAGGTAAAGGGATTTGTCGGTTTTGTGGCAGAATTAACCCTGCAGCCATTTGTAGCAAAAAGTCTGCCAGTCAAAATTATTCTGATTCCAGTTAATCTATTTCTTGAGCTAATTGGTCTTATTTCAAAACCTATTTCATTGTCGTTACGTTTGTTTGGCAACCTTTATGCAGGCGAAATGATCTTTATTCTAATTGCTATCATATATGGTAGCGGTTTTGCGCTATTTATTTTTGCGGGTGTTTTACAGTGGACGTGGGCAGTGTTCCATTTGTTGGTTATTACCTTACAGGCGTTTATCTTCATGACATTGTCCATTGTTTATATGCAAATGGCGCACCAGAAACATTAGATAGATACAATTGATTTTTCACTTTTAACTTTTTTTAGGAGAACACAATGGAAGCTTCATTGATAATTTTCGCAGTCGCACTGCTATTAGGTATGGCCGCTATGAGTGCTGCCATCGGCATCGCCATTTTAGGCTCGCGGTTTATGGATGGCATTGCACGTCAACCAGAGTTGTTGCCGATGTTGCGTACCCAGTTTTTTGTTGTTATGGGTCTGATTGACGCAGTTCCAATGATTAGCGTAGGTATCGCTTTCTACATTCTGTTTGCACTTTAAGACTGCTGGTTTTTTTAAGACCTGTTATTAAATAAAGCATATTTAAGAATTTAAGAAAAGCGGAGTTCATTAATGAACATTAACCTAACCTTAATCGGGCAGTCGATTACCTTCGCAGTGTTCGTCTGGTTCTGCATGAAATTTATCTGGCCGCCTATTATGGGCGCGTTAGAGGCTCGGAAAAAAGAAATTGCGGATGGTCTCGCTGCTGCAGAGCGTGGCCACCATGCTAAGGAGCGGGCTGAAAAACGTGCGCTAGAGCATATTGAAGAAGCCAAATACCAAGCTTCTGACATTATTTCACTGGCTCAGAAACGAGCGAGTGAAATGGTCGAGGAAGCAAAAGGTGATGCTAGGACTGAAGCAGAGCGACTGGTTGCCAACGCGAATGCTGAAATTGAGCAAGAAACAAATCGCGCACGTGAGCAATTGCGACAGGAAGTCGTCGCTTTAGCCATTGCTGGGGCAGAAAAAATTATTAAACGTGAAGTCGACAAAAAGACACATGCTGCCACCCTTGATGAACTGGCCGCACAACTTTAACTGCCTGACTAACAGGCTGTCATTTGGGTAATATAGGTTATGTCAGATTATACAACCGCGGCTAGACCGTATGCGACTGCCGCTTACGAAGTCGCTTATGATTCAGCCGATAAAACCAATTCACTGGCTTCTTGGGGCGATGCGCTGGTAAACCTAGCGAATGTCATTAGTGACGTGCAGATGAGAAAATTGTTGGACAACCCCCGTTTACGAAAAGCTCAGAAAGGCGAGTTAGTGATACAGGTTCTGGGTGATACGCTGACCGTAGCACAGCAGAACTTGGTTAAGTTAATGGCAGAAAATGATCGTTTAAAGTTAATGCCAGATGTGCTTAAGCAGTTTGAAGTGGCACGTTCAAAAGCTGAAAATAAAATAGAAGCACAGGTGACGACTGCCTTTAAGTTAACCGTAAAACAAACAAACGAACTAGTTAAGACTTTGAAAAATAAACTTGGCTGTGATATTAGCCTGACCATATCAATAGATAAGTCGTTGATAGGCGGAATAATTATCAAAGCTGGTGACACTATTATTGACGCGTCAATGAAATCGCAACTTGATTCACTTAGCGTGTCATTAGGACGATAAGAGGCAAACATGCAACTCAATCCATCAGAAATCAGTGAGCTGATTAAATCAAGAATTGAAAACTTTGACCATAAAGTTGAAGTCCGTACCGAAGGTACCATCGTTAGCCTGACTGACGGCATTGTCCGCATTCATGGGCTTGCCGATGCCATGCAGGGTGAAATGATTGAATTACCTGGGGACACCTACGCGATGGCGTTAAATTTGGAACGCGACTCTGTTGGTGCCGTGGTTCTGGGCTCATACGGGCATTTAGCAGAAGGTGATATTGCCAGGTGTACGGGTCGTATTTTGGAAGTACCTATTGGTGAGGCGATGTTAGGTCGCGTGGTTGATGCCTTAGGTATACCCATTGACGGTAAAGGCTCGATTGACACAGAACTTAGCGCACCCATCGAAAAGATCGCACCAGGCGTGATTGAACGGAAATCCGTTGATCAGCCAGTACAAACGGGTCTGAAAGCGATTGATGCGATGGTACCAATTGGTCGTGGTCAACGTGAACTGATTATTGGTGACCGTCAGACGGGTAAAACAGCGGTTGCGATTGATGCCATTATCAACCAGAAAGATACGGGGGTGAAATGCATTTATGTTGCGATTGGGCAGAAAGCCTCAACCGTTGCTAATATTGTGCGTAAGTTGGAAGAGCATGGCGCAATGGCGCACACCATTGTGGTTGTCTCGAGTGCCTCCGAGTCGGCGGCGATGCAATACATTGCTCCCTATTCTGGTTGCACCATGGGCGAATACTTCCGTGATCGTGGACAGGACGCTTTAATTGTTTATGATGATTTAACTAAACAGGCTTGGGCATATCGCCAAGTGTCACTATTATTGCGCCGTCCACCAGGACGTGAAGCCTACCCAGGTGATGTTTTTTATCTGCATTCACGTTTATTAGAGCGTGCTTCGCGGGTGAATGTGGCCTATGTGGAAGAATTTACGAAGGGTGAAGTAAAAGGTAAAACGGGCTCGTTAACCGCATTGCCTATTATTGAAACACAAGATGGTGACGTTTCTGCCTTCGTACCAACCAATGTTATCTCAATCACCGATGGTCAGATTTTCTTGGAAAGTGATTTATTTAACTCTGGCATACGTCCAGCGATTAACGCGGGGTTGTCAGTGTCACGTGTTGGTGGTGCTGCACAAACCACCATTATTAAAAAACTAGGTGGTGGTGTGCGCTTAACACTGGCGCAGTATCGTGAGCTTGCCGCCTTTGCCCAGTTTGCCTCAGACCTTGATGATATCACGCGCGCGCAGTTAGAACGTGGTCAGCGAGTGACCGAGCTAATGAAACAGGCACAGTACACGCCTCGTTCAGTTGCTGAGATGGCAATGAGTTTATTTGCTGCCAATGAAGGTTTTCTTGATAAAGTTGACGTTAAAAAGGTTGTTAATTATGAGTCAGCGATGCTGATAGAGATGAAAAACAATCATGCTGACTTAATGAACAGCATCAATGAAACAGGCGATTTTAATGATGACATAGCAGATAAAATGAGAGCAGCTCTGGAAAGCTTCAAAGCGGATGGTATTTACTAACAAAGCATTTTGAAGTGGTTGGGTTATGCTTCATCAGCCCGAGCGATGAATAACGAATAGAGAATAATTATGGCAGGCGCTAAAGAAATACGCACCCAGATTAAAAGTATACAAAATACTCAAAAGATCACCAAAGCAATGGAAATGGTTGCCGCGAGTAAAATGCGTAAAGCACAGGAGCGCATGCGGTCTTCTCGGCCGTATGCTGAACAAATTCGTCAGGTGTTAAACCGCCTTGCGCTGGCAAACTGTGAATATGAGCATCCTTATTTACAGTATCGTGAGCAGGTTAAACGTGTTGGTTACATCGTCATTGCCACCGACCGTGGTCTATGTGGTGGCTTAAATACCAATATGTTTAAAGTGGCCGTCAATGAGATGGCTGACTGGCAGGAAAAAAACATTGAAATTGATATCTGCACCATTGGTAAAAAAGCGGCAACATTTTTTTCACGCTTTGGTAGTGGCATTGTTTCGCAAGTTGCCCACCTTGGTGATCAGCCGTCAAATGAAGAGCTACTTGGCACCGTAAAAGTTATGCTGGATGCCTACGATGAAGGCAGAATTGACCGTTTATTTCTGATCAGTAACGTATTTGAAAATACCATGACGCAGACACCAACAACGATTCAGTTGATTCCTGTTGGTGGTGACGCTGATACAGAACTTGAGCGTCACTGGGATTATATCTACGAGCCAGAAACTAAAGCGATTATCGATATTTTAATGATGCGCTATATTGAATCACAAGTTTACAAAAGTGTGGTCGAAAACATCGCCTGCGAAATGTCAGCTCGGATGATTGCCATGAAAAATGCAACGGATAATGCCTCTGACATTATTAAAGAATTACAAACGATATATAACAAGGCGCGTCAGGCAGCCATTACCCAGGAAATTTCCGAAATTGTGTCTGGTGCGTCAGCAGTGACATAAGTAAAGCTAAAAAATAGCTTACGGTAAAACACTTGATGAGATAAATAGCTAATCGCATCCAGCAGCAATATACATCATTGCTAAAGCCCAGCGCTTATAGCGAACAAATAAAACAAAATTAATACATATTAATACACAGGTATTTACGAGGATAAAATCATGAGCACTGGAAACGTAGTAGAAATTATCGGCGCGGTAATCGATGTCGAATTTCCACGGGACTCCATTCCTAAGGTTTATGACGCACTGAAGCTTCCTGAGACGGGTTTAACCATGGAAGTGCAGGCGCAGTTAGGTGATGGCGTGGTTCGTGCCATTGCCATGGGGCCAACTGAAGGCTTACGTCGTGGCATGGAAGTGACTAATACGGGTGACGCAATTCGTGTTCCTGTCGGCGAGAAAACATTAGGTCGTATCATGGATGTGTTAGGTAACCCGATTGATAACCAGGGTGAAATTGGTCACGAAAAAACCATGTCGATTCATCGCAAGCCACCTAAATTCGAAGAACAGGCCTCAACAGCCGAAATTTTTGAAACGGGCATTAAAGTTATCGACTTGGTCATGCCGATTTCCAAAGGCGGTAAAATCGGTTTGTTTGGCGGCGCTGGGGTTGGTAAAACCGTAACACTGATGGAGCTAATCCGTAACATCGCGGTTGAACACTCCGGTTTCTCTGTGTTTGCTGGTGTTGGCGAGCGTACACGTGAAGGTAACGATTTTTATTACGAAATGCAGGAAGGCGGCGTACTCGATAAGGTTGCACTGGTTTATGGTCAAATGAATGAACCACCAGGCAACCGTCTGCGTGTTGCCTTAACGGGTTTAACCATGGCGGAGCATTTTCGTGACGAAGGTCGTGATGTATTGATGTTTATTGATAACATCTATCGTTATACCCTGGCAGGAACTGAAGTTTCTGCACTGTTAGGACGCATGCCTTCTGCAGTAGGTTATCAGCCCACCTTGGCAGAAGAAATGGGTGTTTTGCAAGAGCGCATTACTTCAACGAAAACGGGTTCCATTACTTCCTTCCAGGCAGTTTATGTTCCTGCGGATGATTTGACTGATCCTTCTCCAGCAACCACATTCGCGCATCTGGATGCCACCTTAGTATTGTCACGTCAGGTTGCAGAGCTGGGTATTTATCCTGCGGTAGATCCACTGGACTCCAGTTCACGTATGCTCGATCCGTTAGTGATTGGTACGGAACACTATGAAATCGCTCGTGGCGTGCAAGGTCTATTGCAACGTTACAAAGAGTTGAAAGATATTATTGCCATTCTGGGTATGGACGAACTATCCGATGAGGACAAACAGGCGGTATCACGTGCGCGTAAAATTCAACGATTCCTCTCGCAACCTTTCTTTGTGGCAGAAGTTTTCACTGGCGCACCAGGTAAATATGTATCATTAAAAGATAACCTTGCCGCGTTTAAGTCAATTCTTGCTGGTGAGCATGATAATTTGCCAGAGCAGGCATTCTATATGGTTGGTGGTATTGAAGAAGCGGTTGAAAAAGCAAAAAGTTTATAAATTTAGGCAGATGATTTTCTGGAGCAATGTTGGTTAAAAACCCAGGAATAGCGTGAAACTGCTCAGTGCGAGTTGAGCGGCTACAACATTAAAGGCATAATAAAATGGCAACGACCATGCATGTAAATATAGTTAGTGCAGAACAGGAAATATATTCAGGTACTGTAATACGGGTGTTTGCCCCTGCTGTACTAGGTGAAATGGGTATTTACCCTCGCCATGCGGCAACATTGTCTACCCTGAAAGCTGGTGTGGTTCGTGTGGTTCCACAGGAAGGTGAGGAGCAAAGTTTTTTTGTCAACGGCGGCATTCTTGAAGTACAGCCACATGTTGTGACTATTCTTTCTGACACTGCCTTACGTGCCGCTGATATTGACGAGTCTGCGGCATTAGAAGCAAAAACACGTGCCGAATCTGCCATGCAGAATAAAGCCTCGGATATGGACTATGCAAAAGCAAGAGCAGAATTAATTGAAGCCGTCGCACAGATTGAAGCTTTGAAAAAAATACGCAGGAAGTAATAAAACGATCGTTAATAACCGTAGCAAAAATATTTTTGTCAGCTAAAATAAAAAGGCTGGACTCGAAAGAGTTCAGCCTTTTTTTTAAACCATTATTAGCTAAATCCTGTAAGTGATTGTGTATATAGAGTGTAAGATATTGATACGTACAGAAATTTTAATTCGAGTGGAAGACTTATTGATATTCCCGAAGAATTATTGTCGCTATACGAATAAAGAGCTTGCGCTTTATGTGTGCAAGCACTTGCAGGATTTAGGTATTAGTATGTTTTAGTGGCATCGGTTCAGCAACGTCACGCATAACATCACAATAGGAACAGGACAGATGAATTTATCAGTAATCATTTTAGCTGCCGGTGCTGGCACTCGTATGCGATCAACCAAGCCGAAAGTGTTACACAAACTTGCTGGCTCACCAATGGTCGAGCATGTTTATAACACCAGCACGAAACTGGGCGCAAAACAGATTCAAGTGGTTTATGGTCATGGCGGCAATCTACTAACAGAACAATGTAAACATTTTAATGTTGAATGGTGTTTGCAGGCTGAGCAGTTAGGAACGGCACATGCCGTTTTACAGGCGAGCCCAAATATAAGCGACGATTCTGTGGCACTTATATTATATGGCGATGTACCATTAATCAAAGATAGCACATTAGCAACGCTGGTTAATAAAGTGAGTGACAATAATATTTCTCTGCTTACCGTTAACCTGGATGAGCCTGCAGGTTATGGGCGCATTGTTAGAGATAGTAATAATAAAGTGCTGGCTATTACTGAGCATAAAGATGCTTCAGAAGAAATTAAAAAAATACAGGAAGTCAACACCGGCATTCTTGCCGTAAAGGCCGCTTATCTCAACGAATGCCTGAATAAAATCAACAATAATAATGTGCAGGGTGAATACTACCTGACGGATATTATTGCCCTTGCCGTCGCCGATGGTAATGAAGTTTTCACTACGCAGGTAGATCACAGCTATGAAGTTGAAGGTGTTAATGATAGAAAGCAATTGGCTAAACTGGAAAGAATTTTCCAGCAAGGTATTGCCAATCAGTTGTTAACAGAGGGCATTAGTCTTGCTGATCCGCAGAGAATTGACGTGCGCGGTGAGTTGACGGTAGGCAGTGACAGTTTTATTGATATTAACTGTGTTTTTGAGGGCAAGGTGACAATAGGTGACGCTGTGGTGGTAGGTGCTGGCTGCGTGATTAAAAACAGCGCCATTGCCAGTGACTGTATTATTAAGCCTTATTCCGTTATTGAGGATGCGGTTATTGAGCGCAAGGCAGAAGTTGGCCCTTATGCTCGCATTCGCCCTGGTACGCATTTAAAAGAGAATAGCCGTGTTGGTAATTTTGTTGAAATTAAAAACACAACACTTGGTGAAAACAGTAAAGCCAGCCATCTAACCTACCTCGGTGATAGCGAAATAGGTAAAAATGTTAATATTGGTGCAGGTACGATTACTTGTAATTACGATGGTGCAAATAAATTTAAAACAATAATTAAAGATGGTGCTTTTATTGGCTCAGACACACAGTTAATCGCGCCGGTTACCATCGGTGAGAATGCGACTATCGGTGCAGGTTCGACTATAACTAAAGATACCGAAGACAACGGCCTAGTATTAAGTCGTGGCAGGCAAAAACAGATTGCAGGTTGGCGACGGCCGGTTAAGAAAAAATAAAAACGCGAGCCAGCACGAACCACGTACAATAAACGAATGACTATTCGCAGATAGATAGTCGAGTCATAAAGCCAAGTCATAGGCGCAGAGGCATCTTTGCCCCCTGCTCCCATTGTTTGATCATCATTATGGGTCTATGCCATATTGAGTGAACTTTTATTGTGGCCAAAGAATTATCCTTCCCGTCATTCCCGCATGTTTTTATCGGGAATCTATTGTCTGAAGAGTAGATTTCCGATAAAAACATGCAGGAATGAGGGGGTAAGTCACTTTGGTATTGCTGGGTTACGCACTTATGACTCGTATCCAGCAAGTATTAATAAACGAGGCGCTTCTGATTAAGCAACGCTGCCGAATGATTTATCAACCGCGCCGGCGGGTACATTGAGTCCAGCAAGGCGGCAGCCTTCTGCTACCGGGCCACCTGGGATTATTTCGTAAAGGTAGCGCATGCCACCACGGGAGTGAAATTTCTCATCAAGAGCATCTTTTATCTGCCGCATATGTGGAAACTCTACCCTGTGATAGTAATCCTGTAATGCTCGAATGAGTTCCAAATGCTCTTCATTAAGCATTAGTCCATCAGCCCTGGCTGTTTCCTCCGCTGTTTTTAGATCCCAGTCTAGTGGTGCGTTTGGAAATGATTCAAGTGAAACGTTCATCTGTAGCTCCTGTTGTGTTGGTGGTTAGACTTTATGCGTTTTACAGTTAAGCGGTATCATTCATGGCAGCGTTGAAAAGGCAAAGCAACTATACTTTGTTGTTCCACCTATGAGCTCACCAGTAGTCGCAGTAGCGGTGTGAGTACGGTCTAATAGTGCCGAGTAACATAATACTTCCTGACTGCGTAATTTATGAGAATATGTGTATTATTAGTACTCTGATGGCTTTAAAAGTCAAGTATTAATGGTTCAACTCAGGTTGAAAAGTCTTGTTCTGATGGCA